>NZ_CP126164.1 GCF_030127105.1 Haloarcula pelagica
CGAAGTCGGGAGCGGGCCGGAAATACAACTCGAATCAGTAATCCCGACCGGTGACTCGGTCGTGCCCTACTCTGGGTGGGCAACGAGCACGCCGATGCCGTTCAGGTGGCACTCGAAGAGTCCGAGTTCGTCGACGAGGTAACGATTGTCGATTCCTCACAGTCAGAAACGCTGTTTCGCGTCGTGTGGAACAACGATGTCGATGGATTATTTGGACTTATCCGCGATACTGACGCTGCACTGTTAGAAGCCGAGGGCCTGGGTGACGACTGGGTCTTCCGGATGCGGTTCTCCGAGCGTGAGTCACTTTCCGAGTTCTATCAGGCCTGCATCCAGAAGGGATTGACACCAGACTTAGAAGAAGTGAACAGCCCGTTCAGCTCAGCCGATACCAGCAGTTTCGGCGTCAGCGAGCCCCAGAGAGAGGTACTTCTCGCCGCCTTGGAGAAAGGGTACTTCGACGTTCCCCGGGAGATCAACCTTACCAACCTGGCCGAGGATCTGGACATCTCGGATACGGCAGCGTCACAGCGCATCAGGCGCGGAATGAACACGTTGCTGTCTGGCACGCTCGCTTCCCGTGAGAAGCGAGATCTGGACAGTGACGACGAGTAGCTGATCGGTCCGCCAGTCACGGCTGTTGTGGAGTCTCGATGTCCAGTTACAGTTAATTAAGTTTACAGGAATGAACGCCGCTACTGGCACGCTCGATACAGGTTTATTATAACAGCCTTCTATATCACTGCATAGGCCGAATGTACGACGCGCGAAAATATTCTGGTGAGGTCAAACACTGGTTATGTCTCGATGAATAATCACAGTGTTCGAGGGAGGAGTGCTGTCGAACCGGACCCCGTGAGAGGTTGGGCAAGGAGATGAGTCTCTTCGTCAACGTGGGTCTCTCGGTACCCGCTATCCCGCCCGGTGGTGTCGTTCCAATCCAAACGGACGTGACACTCGAACTCGAACGAGTCGTGCCGACGGCAAGCGCAACACACTTTCTTTGGCTCGTCGGCGAGAACCACCAGCAATTTTTCGAGGGCCTCCGAGGCGAGTCTACTGTCGAGTCGATCACTGTACTCGACGAGTTCGACGACCGGCTGTTCGTTCGCCTCCACTGGACGGCCCTCGAGAATCCGTTTCTCGACCTGCTCGACGAGAGTGACGTGGTCCTCGTGGAAGCACGGGGAACGGCGGATGGGTGGGAGGCTACACTCCGATTTCCCGACGAAGCGGCACTCAGAACCTTCTACGAGGCCAGCGAACAGCGTGGACTCGGGGTCGAACTCCGTGCGATCAACGGTTCACGAATCGACGAGTCTGGGGACATGGACGCGCTCTCCCCCGTGCAACGGGAGACGCTCGAGGCCGCCTTCAGGGCCGGGTACTTCGACGTGCCACGGTCGATTACGATCGCCGAACTCGCAGCGCAACTCGACCGCTCAGAGCAAGCGGTCTCCGAAGCACTCCGGCGAGCGATGGCGAACTACCTGCAGACGACGCTGCAACAGGGAGACACTAGTGAGGCTGACGCTGACGACGAGGGCGAGGCGAGCGACGCCACATACTGCACGGATACCGACACTAACGGCGACGGCTGATGCTTAAGTCTCGGTCGAGCCAGCGGATTCGACGGTCGGCTCTCGGACCTCGATATCGGTGGCCGACCGGACCCGGACCTCATACCCTGCATACGAGAACAGAATCGTCGGGGGGGTCCGCTCCGCCGAATCAGCGCTCGCGTGTGTGTACATCGCATCCATTGCCTCAGCTTCAATCGCGTTTTGAAGCGGTGGCAGTGCCTGCGGATCAGCTCCCCTGGCTCGTGCGACCGCCTCGACGACGCGAACACTGACAGAAGTCTCTGGTTGACTCATTATTTTGAACTACTACCATTGGTTTAGCCCCCAACAAATATAAATGGCAGTGATATAGATGGTCGCCCGGTCGTTATATACGAGATACAGGAGAAAACCCACGACTTTAGTCGTGGGATGAATCCGCCACTGCTGAAACAAACCACGCGACAGAGGCAGGCCGACTCCCCACTGTTTAAGAAGTACTAGTCTTACATATAAGATATGGAAGTGCGGCGTACCGTCCCCGTTTCACTCGACGTGGACAGCGACGACGCCGTACTCCTCGAAGACACCGTAGACACATTCCTCTGGTCGGCTCAATACGTCGTAGACCACGCCTTCAAAGGCGAGTACGTTACTACCAGCAAGACAACGCTAGATGACGAAACCTACGACGACGTGCGCGAGAAGACAGACAACTTCAACGGTGGACTTGTCCAAGCAGCGCGGAACAAAGCAGCGGAAGCCTGCAAAAGCGTCGTCGCACGCTGGAAAAATGGGAAGAAAGCCAGCAAACCCACATTCACCAGTCCACACGTCGTCTACGACCACCGAACTGCCACGTTCCACGACGAGTACGTGAGTCTCGCCACTACAGACGGTCGCATCGAAGCTGACTACGTGCTACCCGACGAGGACAGTGACACGCCGCACTCCGAATACCTGTTTTCAGACGAGTACGAAACCACGGGTGCGGAATTGCACTACCGCAACGGCAGATGGGTAATTCACATCCACTGTAAAAAGGAAGTGGAGTCTGACACGTCGGAGAAGGCAACACCTGAGAACGGAACGGTTCTCGGGGTTGACCTCGGCGTGAACAACCTCGCCGTCACTTCGACGGGCACGTTCTGGACGGGCAACGAGTTCGACCACTGGCGCAGAGAATACCAAAAACGACGTGGCTCGCTTCAACAGTGCGGAACGCGATGGGCGCACGAGAATGTCCAGTCCGTTGGACGGCAAGAGGAAGGACGGTTCAAGTTGATGGTCCACCGCATCAGCAACGAACTCGTCGCTGAAGCTCGTGAGAACGAGTGTACGGTCATCGCCTTCGAGGACTTAACCGACATCCGTGAGCGCACTGGTGCGTCGTGGGGACACAAGTGGGCGTTCAAACGCTTGTACGAGTACGTCGAGTACAAGGCCGAGGAGTACGGCATCACTGTGAAGCAAGTTGACCCTGAGAACACGAGTCGACGTTGCTCGCACTGCGGGTTCACCCATCCTGATAACCGTGATGGTGAGGGCTTCGAGTGTCTGAAGTGTGAGTACCAGAACCACGCAGACTACAACGCGGCGAAAAACATCGGATTGCGGTATCTCCGTCGCAACCAAACTGGCGGCGACGGAGGCGCACCCTTGGGCGTGCGCTTGAACAGCGGGACGCTGAACGTGAACGGAGGCTATTCTCCTGCCGAGGAATCGGCCAGAACGGGAGTCCACGCTGAATCCCACGACTTCAGTCGTGGGTAGCTCAAGTATCCTCAGCAGTTGGTTTCGTGTCGTCAGTCGTCTCCTCCTGGCCGTGGGTGAGCGTCGCTCTGAGGAGGGCTGCGGTGCCTCGTGAGATTCGCTGTTTCGTCGCTGTGTCCGAGAGCCCCAGTTCAGCAGCGAGGTCGGTGAGGTTGATGTTCCGGGGCACGTCGTAATACCCCGCTTCGAGTGCGGTCATGAGCGCCTCTCGCTGTGCCTCGGTGATGTCGAACCCGAGCCCGAAAGTCTCGGGGATTCCAGGGTTGTGGATGGACTGAATATCGATCCGTATATCGCGGTCGACACACGCACGATAGAACGAAGAGAGGTCGTCGTGGTTGCGAAAACGAAACGAGAACGTCCAGGTGTTGGCTTCCCCGACTCCTTCGATGATCGACCCATCTGCCGTTGCCAGTGCATCGAGGACCCCATCGATGTCCTCAGCCCACTCGGCACGAACGAGCGTCTCACCGTCGGTCGAATCGAGAATTTCGAAGGAATCGATATCGTCGTCTACTTGGAGCGCGGCTTCGATAGCGTCGATACTGTCGTCCGATGCCCAGAAGTACGGGATGAACGTCGACCCGACGGGGATGACCCGTTCGAGGCGAACGCGAATGCCCGGATTCTCGCTGAGTGCCGAGTCGAGGACGAACGCATCCGCCGGGAGTTCAACGGTTGCGAGGACACTCATAGCTGTTCCCCCGCTCGGACTCGGTTGTAATTGTGTACCTGCCTCGCTGTTGTATCGCTAATTGATATCTCGTGTGGCTCTGTCGAAATCATATTTTTGACACCTTTCTTGCCAGAATAGCCGTTAGGCAGGTTGGGGAAGGGTAATTAGAGAAATCACCAGTTTCAATGGATAATTTTGCGAGCGTACTGCATACATAGCGCGTATTTCTCACGGGTGGTTTGAGTGTTCCCCATGGTCATCCACCCATTCAAGAAGTGGCTGAATCTCACCGAACTGCGGTCCTTTGAAGACTTCGTTGGCGGGCCTGTCCCACTCGATGTAGCCGTAGTCTTCGAGTTTGGGCAGATGCGTGTGGTACATCATTATGTGCGCGTGTTTCTCGACGTCTGTCAGTGCTGACGCTCCCGTGGATGAGTTAACCTTCACATCCTGCGAATTCGATTCGAGAAAATCGAGCAGGAATGTACGCCGCTGTTTGTGTGCGAGCGCGTTGAAGGCGTTGTCGTTCATGTGTGGTCTCCCACTTGGGGGTTGTCTTGTGCAATGGCCATGAGGATGCGACGCCGATACGGGTGTGTGAGGGCGTCAAACATCCGGTCCAGTCGTGAGTGGCTCCTGCCGTCCGTTCTTAACGGGGATTGGCCGGACTCATTCACCGGTGGTGTTTTTTCAGTCATGTGATGTTAGCACTGTTGCGGAATGCGTCGCTTTGTAAGTCTCACTGAACCAGAAGAGGTCGGCCACTCTTAGCTTTGATTTTGGGTATACAACCCTTATTTATGCCGCGGGCCTTCACCCTCCAGGGCGGTGAGTGTCTGACCGAGAATCTGGCGGATACCACGCCGGAGGCGAGAAGCGATCGCCTGTTGTGAGATTCCGAGTTCTTCTCCCAGTTCGGCCATCGTCACGTCGCGCGGTGAGTTGAAATATCCACGTTCGTAGGCCAGCACCAGCGCCTCCAGCTGGGGGTCGGTGAGTGCGGCCTCGGTGGTAGTCTCGACCGGCGTCAGCGCGTGCAGGGCTGTCAGCGTCACCTGGATGTCGCGTTCCCGGCACCGCTGCTGAAACGTGGCGATATCGCTTCGCTGGTCTCCGCGGACCTCGAAGGTCCACTGGTCGTTCGTCCCGATCGCCGTGATGAGCGGTATCTCCGTCTCGCCGAGCGTGCTGAGTATCCCCTCGTACTTCGGGTTCCACTCAACGCGCAGGAGGTATTCGTCTTCGACGGAGTCTATCAATCGAATAGCCTTCACGCCGGGATGTGTCGAGAAGGCTGCCTCGACGTCCTCGACATCGACACCTCGGACCCAGAAGTACGGAATGATCACGCCCTTGCGCGGGACGATGCGCTCCAGTTCGACCGTCACGCCCGGCACAGACGCGAAGATCGACCCCAAGGGGAACTCGTCGGGCGGGACCGTAAACGTCGCCTCGGTAGCCATATCCAAACCATCGGCCCGCGTCGAAAAAGACCTGTGCACCGATGCGAGTCTCTCTGAGAGGATTATCCAGCAATATTGCGTACTCCTGGCTCGTCGTGACCACCGATTCGCGCTGTGTTATCGACACGGTTCCCGAGAACATCAACGCAATCTGGTAGAAGCTACAGCGATTCTTTCACAGGCATTTGTGTCCCGCGCGGCGGCCACGCGAAGAGAAACGAGGAACGGTTGGACCGACCAACCGTTTTCAAGCAGTCCCTTCATGATCGGGACTGAACACAGGGATGGACCTGCTATTCCAACTTTAATAATTGTCGATACAGACGCATACATCTGCCGGTCGGTGTGGTGTCATTCGCAAGCAATCGTGGATACCTCGTCGACACCGCCAATATGGGGTATTGAAAAGACCATCGACATCACTGCCGTAAGGTAATCCGAAGTGGCAGTATAGTAACCATTGAGCAAGATGCTGAGCGATATCATCATCAACAGACCAGATGCAGACAAGTTTTTTCACGCTGGTAGCGCCGGAGCGTCGGCGACACGTACCAGGATACTCAGACGGCAGCGCAGCAATCTTCCGCACCCAACTAGACGCCGAGGCTTCGGTGGCCCAATCGCCAGCAGGTACCGTCACGGAGCTGGCAGATCATGACCGGTGGTGACCAAGTAGATGACTCTGGCCTGATTCGATGCTCAATGTGCTGTCGAACCGGTACCGTCGACGGCTACTCGTCGCGTTGCTGGAGCACAACCCCCAGGAGGACGACGACCCACAGGCTCCAGACGACGTTACCTACCAGGACGAGAATCTGGAAGAGTTGATGGTACAGATGCGTCACTCGCACCTGCCCAAACTGGCTGACGAGGGATTTATCGAGTGGAGTCGGGAGACGAACGCCATCAGGTCAGGGGCCCCAAGTTCGAAGAGATTCGACCACTACTGGAGTTGATGACGAACCACGCCGACGAACTTCCTGACGACTGGGTCTAGACCCACCGGACGGTCACTGAGAACGCCGAAACGCGGAGCGATGTGAGTGCACCGGTTGTGGCTCCATCGACCGCCGGTTCCTGCTTCCCGACCAAAGAACGCCGGTTTCGCCGTCCGTGCTGCATCCACCTTCTGTATCTAGAATGACATCACTGTTAGTTTCAAAGGATTTCAACAGAGCCGCTGAGTCGGTAGGTGGTCCCACCCTCCGCGAACTATTTTGGTTTATTTTCCGCGGGTGGACTGGCGGGAACGTGACGGCTATCCAGTGACGCCGTTGACGGAGTCTTTTCCGCCGACGAGGATACCATGGCTACAGAGAATCCTAAGAAAAGCAGCTGCACAGAGCGATCGTTCGCAATCCATTATCAGAGTGTATTCGTAGAAGAGACGGCCAGCTCTGACGGTATCGACGAGACTGAACTGCTCGAAATCGATGACACACCCTTCGAAACCACACTGTCTGACCACGGGCTGGATATCGACACTCAGGTCAGGACCTCACGAATCGACAGTGGAGGGAGCCAAGAATTCGTCGATGACAGACCGTTGTCTGCTATCCGGGCGAGTAACGGAGGGAACAGCACGGAGGAAAGACAAGAAGCACTCTTCGTCAACACCGAGGCGGACCAACGTACGTTGGGTGGCGGTCAAGCCAGCGCCAGGTGCCTGTTCGAAACCGAATCTCGACAGGTATCCAGACCCAATGCCGGTGAGAAATAGCTCGTAGTTCCTGGAGATTTGTCGGCAGCGGGTCCTTGAGCGGCCAGCTGGTCGCTTCTCATCGATGGCAAGTTCATTAGATTCCCGAGATGATTCTCTGAGTTCGCATAGCCCAACTCAGGAATGTACAGGGCGGCAGGCTGCACCGGACATCGGCGATGAGATCTCCCGAGCCCGCAGCGCGGAGTACGTGGCGTTCCTGTCTCGACACCCGTTCGCGACGGACGCATTTGAAGCAGGCTTCGTGACTGGGGTCCGTGAAGACTGTAGCCTGCAAACAGGGGCCCTTCGAAACGTCGACATCCCGATACTGATGTTAGATAACGACTTCAAAAATCCTAATCTAGAACGGTACGTCTCGCGATTTCGGGAGATCGAGCCTGAAATTGGGGTGGTCGGGGACGCTCGTTCAGCGGAGGAAGCATACATCACTGTTGACGCGGTCCGTAAGCTGAAAACAGAGTATCCAGACTCAACGCTCATCATAGTCCCAAAATGCCACGAAGCAATCGATATCATCGGTTCCGCCGACGTACCGGGCACGGAGATTGTACTGGGCTACTCGATGGGATATTCAGATATCCTGGCCTCTGACTTCTCGGACTACTCGGACTGGCGTGGACGGCGTGTACACCTGCTAGGAGCAAGCCCGACCAAACAGTGGGAGGTGATTCAGCTACTGACATCGCCAACGCTGTTCGGCGATCCACCTGCAGACATCGTCGGGTTAGATTGGAACGGTGCGCACAAAGTCGCCTACATGGGTGAGTCTTGGAGTCGAGAAGGCTGGCAACGAAGCGACCATCTCTCCATCAGGGAAACCGTGAAGAAGAGCCTTCGTGAGATGCGCATGTTCTGGAAAGAACGCGGTGTCTGGCCTCGTGAGGGGACGACCCCAGTTGACCGTTTAGGTCAAGCCGTCCAGGTGCCAGACGATGAGGTGTTTGCAAACGGAATGCACATCTCTGAAGTGGGTGACTACGAGGGCCCAGATGATTGGGAGGACCGACTTGACCCCGAAGACGATGAGACGCTACCACTCGAACATGCAATCGTCAACCAGTATACTGATGGCAGTATACGGGCATTTCGCTCGGAAACCGAGCGGGCATTCATCGAATACCACGAGGGCTTGATTACGTCATAGACAGTCCGTAGATAGCAAAATACGGAATCACCACAGACTGTGGGCGAGTCTGTTAATCATCAACTTTGCAAGGTGATTGGTAGCGTAGAATAAGAACTCCTCTCTGTCGAATTTGTCTCTCCCAAGAGAGGTGTGGGCTTCGATTCAATGGACACCATCATAGCGTCGCAAACCGTTGCTCGACCACCCGTTTTCTCAGAAAAAAGCATCGCGCACATTCGCCGTGTAAAGCACCTGAGTGCTATCGTCAGAGAAGACCTCGGCCCTGATGTTGAACGCGACGGTCTGGAGCAAAAGGTCGCCGGCTCACTGTATCACCACCACCCGGAGATTCGGCTCGAAGATGCACTGGAACTGAAGTGCCATCTGAAAGAGCCGTCCACGGAGGGTTCGACGGACTCTGCTATCAAGGGGATCGTCGACGAAGCTTGTACACTACTAGAGAGCTGGGATCGTCTCGGTCAGACCCAGTCTGAGGACTCGAATGCAGCCTTTGACTACTAATGGCCACCGACCAAGCGGTGCTTGAAACACTTCCTCCAGAGAAACTTCTCGCCGCTACAAGATTACGTATCATCAGGGCAGCGATTCGAATGTTTACCGACCCAGAGAGTCTAGACTCCTATATTTCTCACGAGAGAAATAGTTGGGGACGGGAGGGTATACTCAGACTGCTTCGTGACCGGAAAAACGAACTCAGTGCGCCATCCGACGGAATCCCCCAAGATGGAAAAATGAAACAGTATCCAACAAAGGCCGCCCACACGGAACCATTAAAGATTATCCACACGGAATACGAACCTCGTTTGATACGGCGAGAGTTTGCACCCGACTGGAATGACCTATAAATAGTCCTGAGAAGAGTTCAATCTCTTTCGCAGAAAACTTGCTTGACCGGGTGGCGAAGCGCTGCTAATCGGCTGAGATCGCCTTTTCGATACGGGACTGACCAGGTGCGAGTGTTCCCTTTCAGGTCTTTGCGGCCGATAATGATTCGTACCGGACCTCTCGGAGTCTTCGCGAGAGATAACCAACTCTCGCATAGTGATGTTCCACGGAAACTTATTGATGGTCCTGATACCCACAGGTTGCTATTCTCGTTCGAATACCCACGTTTGAACCAGGCTTGAGCACCGTCCATGAACTGTTCAAACCGCTCTGGGAACTCTTCGCCGATGTGGCAGATGAGATATGATGAATCACTCCTGTCCAAATCTTTCTTCCAGAACTCTAGAAAGATGTGATCAGACGGAGCTTGAATTACGTTTACCCAAGCACGCTCTGGGCTCTCTCCATGGAGAGATATAGAGGAAATTTTCTGCCATCCCTCCGGTGACATGCCCGAGTCATAGTGCCCCCGAAGCGGGGGGACCACTTCGAGAGCGTGAGCACGAAGATATTCGTCTGGGAACGGGATAGAAATCTCAACCGCATCGGGGGAGTCTGGTTTCAGCAGCTTGATGGACAACTTCAGAGTAGCCGTCGACATCTTCAGTAATTGGGATAGCGTGAGGCCATGGAGTCCAAAGTTGGTCTTCGCTAAAGGTCATATCATGGCCGTCGAAATCTTTCTGATAGGCCCAGTAGACTGTGTAGCCCGCCCAGAGCACCTCACTCGATATAGCATCTACTTGTTTATCATCATTCGTTGGCCGGAACTCGACGGCAATGCCATTCCCGTACGGAAACTCGGGACTTTCGAAGGTTGCAAGGACATCAGCAGTATGCTCTATCCTTGGGATCGGTTTTTCGTGGGCAACAGACGCCGACGGAAAATTCTCCCTGAGCTTCATTGCCGCCACGGTCTTCATTTTTGCTTGAGCAGAAGATTCTCCCGGACACTTCGACCCCACAGGATGAAAGAAATGCTGTGCAACAAAGTTACCACGATTATAATGGGAGCTTCGAACGCGCAGATTGCACTCACACAGTGGGCACAGGACCGGATCATTTACCCCGACGTCGAGCGGAAGGACACGATCTCCGTCGAGATTCATTGCTAGATAGGGCATTTCAATCGGTGACGAAGGTCTCTCTTCGCAAACTAGTACGTGATACGACGATAAATACAGAATAGACTCTTCAGGTCCAGAACCTCATGATATCCACACATACGCACTATCAGGAATCCTCGCCAGATTGGCTATAGCTCAACTCGGATGAGAAGGCGACTTCACACTCACGTCCACCCGCACCGATAGTCAAACACCCTCCAATGGTGCAGCTATCGTCGAAGCACCCTCCTAAAGGCTCGAAAATGATTTGCTCATTTTCTGCGGGTCAGACTTGATGAGTATGCTTGTCGCTATAGTATATCGATGGCTGAGGTATATATCAGTACCTGCCAACCTCTCGTTACTGATATTCACCAGAAGCGGTGTGGGTAGCAAGCGAAATATGTTCAAAGCTATCGATCGCGCTGATTCAAAACAATCTCCTCCAGATCGTCATGATCTAGACCGGCCTTGATGAGACCTTCAAAGAAGTGTTTGTGCTTCTCGATTTCTTCTTTACCGTCAATCATCAGCTGGCCATTGATTTTCCGGTATCGGTCGTCGACTTTCTCCACCAGATCCTCTGAGATGTAAATCGCAGTATGCGGCCTCGACCGTCTGGTATCAGTATCCGATGAGTCAGAATCACCGGTGTCCTGGCTGTCCGATTCACTGTTTTTCGCCGAGGTCTCGGCTGTCTCCTCTGCTTTTACCCCTTCTGTATTATCCAGGTTATCCGTAGTATCCGAAGACGCTGTCTCGTTGCCCGTCGGTGAGTCCGCATCCTCGTCACTGCTCTGAGGTTTATGCTCCTCAAACCGGTCCATCAGTGGGTTATCGTCGCTCATTGGTACTGCTCCAGGTGATCTGCGATACGGTCGTACGCTGCGATCACATCCTGCTGAGGACCGTCGTCCCATGGGTATCCAGCATCTTCAGGGTCGTATTCGAATATCGATGTCCGATATTCTATCGCGTGTTCCACGACGTCGCGTTCAGGAACATCGAAAACATGGTCTTCACCAAAGGTCTCGAAGAACCACTCCTCGACTTCACGAGCTACATTACCTTGAGACGGAACTTCATTGAGTACGGCTCCAAGCGTCGTGATACTGTACTGGTCGAATTTCGCCTCGATTGTATCTATCTCCTCGAACAGTATCTCGAGACTGTCTCGCGCAATCGTATTGGGATGACTCGGGAACAGGACGTTTTCAGCTGCTATTAGTGCCCCATCAGAGAGTGGGCCGAGGTTCGGCGGACTGTCAATGACGATGAAATCGTAATCTGTGTCCAGCCTATCTACGGCCTTTCGCAAAGATTCGTGACCACCAGCTTCGGAGTACAGGTATTTTTCGAGGTTGAAGTTCTTGAGGTGGCTTGGGACGATATCGAACTCTGCAGAGTCGATAATTAACCGGTCTAAATCATCATACGTGAGATCGCCCATATCGCTGAGAACGTCAAACAACGCAAACTCACCAGACCGGTACTCCTCTCGAAGCCCCATTTTGAGTGTTGCACCCCCTTGTGGGTCAGCGTCGACGACGAGAACATCGTGGCCTCTGGCATTCAGCGCCCCTGCGGTATTGATACTGGTAGTCGACTTTCCAACGCCGCCCTTCTGCATTGATATTGTAACTCTAAACGTCATGGATTGTTTGTATTAGTCATATTATCCGGATTATCCGTCTTATCCGACCTATCCGTGTTATCTACATTATCTCTCTGGAACAGGCAATCTTATAAAATTATGTCAGACACAGTATTTACGGAGTGTTTAGCGTTCTAAGGGAACTTTGGCCATACCGGATTATACGGATAATACGTATGTGGGAGGACTCTGTAGCAGGGTGAAATACGGATAATCCATATAATCCAAGTAATCAAGATAATCCGTCAGCCCACATGTCGAGGACAACTTGGATTATCTGGATAATCCGTATAATCTAGTTAACATCAGTAATCCCGATTTCTGCGGATTCTCCGTACAATCCACTTGAGGCCCAAAAAAGACGGAATCTACTCAGTAGAATCTTGATTATCCGATTGTGGGGCTTCGTCGAAGGCTTCAGCAGCGAGATCAGCGAGCTCTCCGGCCTCGATATGTGAGTAGTGCTCACGGACAACCTGTTCAGAGTTGTCCAGCAGTCGGGCAGCTTCACCATGTCCGTATTTTCGGACCATTACTTCGCCAGCCGCTCGACGAGCCCCATGGGGAGCGAGATATCCGTGGGTGTCATCGTCTAATTCAATTCCCGCTCGGTCAGTGAGACGCTTCATGACGTCGCGACCGCCATGCGTCGTCATCGCGGAGGGTGCTACCCCGTACTCGGCACAGAGTTCTATCATCGAGATTTCACCTTCAGAGACCTTTTCAAGGCGTATTTCTTCTATTTCTTCGGTATCATACCCTCTCTCCAGTAGACTGTTAGAGAAGTCCTGAACGAGCGTTGAATACGAGAGCGAAGGGAAGACAGGCCAATCATCAGATGGTGGGTCCAGAATCTGATTCAACCGTTCCAGAGACGGTACAGCGGGTTCTGGAAGTGCTCGGTCATCCCACCGCTGCTTCTTCGCGAGCACCTGGAGACTGTTATCCGCAAGCGAAAGGTCGGACCATCGTAGGCCATCTCGACCACGGCGGCCGTCGTCGACGTCAGCAAGAATCTCGGCACCGCGAACACCGGAAAAGCAGAGCAAATTGACCAATGCTCGGTTTCGGCCGTCTTTGATCGCGGCTTTGCGGTCATCACTGATAGCGTCGATCGCGTTGTGCGCCTGCTCGTCGACATATGAGAGCAACTGTTCCCGGTGCTCACGGGACCACGCCTGTTGCTCACCCGATTTTCGTCCCGTATCTTCTGGCAGCGGTTCCTTGGCCCGAGTGCGCTGGGCGGGGTTCTCTGCAAGGTGTCCTTCCCGAGCTGCCCATCCCAAGAAGCCCGAAACGTGCGCGTAGTAGTTCTTGATGGTACCTTCAGCCCAGCCCTGACGAGAGAGGTATCGAGCGTACTCACGAAGGTCAGCGACAGATAGCTCCTCAAAAGTTGCAGGAGAACCGGGCCGGCCAGAGAGAAACTCCAGGAATCGGTCTATCTCACGCTCCGCGTGTCGTCGATAGTTTCCACTCTCGCCGTCCCGCCCCTTTCCCTTGTCGAGCAAATAGTCCTCGACCACGGAGGAGATGGCGATGGCACCCGTCTCAGTATCGCCGGACCCCGTGTTTGGCTTAGATGGCATCAGTACGTCCTCCAGGAACAGCAGTGAACCGCTGCACCAGACCCGACAGAAGTGATCGGGTGATTTGATGGGGTTTACCCCAGGTTCTGGGCCGAGACATCGTGTTCGCGTTGGGGGACGGCGGCCGTCCTCAAAAAAGTGCTTACGTTTATTCGACTAAACGTAAGCACCTGTGCTCAAACGAGAATAGCTTGAATTCGGGCGTTTGAAGCTTTTAAACAGTGAATTTTGGCTCAACAATCACATAATAAACTATATATCGCGATACTATTTTCTGGATCACAGGTGATCACTAGTTTCACGAACAAACAGCAGAGAGGTGACTCCTACAGTATATTTACGACTATTTCAATAAGAAAATATATTGGGTAGAAAGGTTTCCTCGGTCAACGGCAGGCGAATACGGTTGAGAACAGCAAAATAGCGAGTTTCAGAGAGTGTTGCCACTCACCACTAAGCACACCGAGAAGGAGTATCTTCTAATCTGGCGGGTCCAAGCCGGCGTAATCCTTCGCTATCGTCAGGAACAGGTCAGCTGTAACCAAGGGCTTGAAGCGGAACTCAGAGTCTGCCAATAACTCCAACTTCACCAGCAGATCCACTAATCGCCAAGCATTGTACATGGTGCAGGCGTAGAGAAAATTGAAGAAGCGGTACTCAAACTTCATCGACATCGTCCGAACACGGAACCGCTTAATCTGCTTGAAGCCGTTCTCAATCCCCCACCTGTACTTGTACTTCCGAATGATTCGACTCACCATGTGAGCCTTCTCGACCTCGGAAAGGCTTTCACTGTCATCTGGTGGTTGTAGGTCCGGGTGGTTCGTCTCGAACAGCAGGTACAAGCGCGTGTCTTCATCGTTCCCCGGCAGTCTCCGCTCTTCTTCCTCCTCACGGATTTCCTCAATCAGGTCACCGAACATGCGACCGGCGCTCTCTTCATCCTCTTCGGTAGCTTCTGCGAAGTCTGAAAGCAGTCCTTCACGATACTCGTTGCTGTCCTGCGACTCGTCCTCCTGTTTTGACTCCTGTTCCTCATCATCAGAATCGTCGGCAGTCCGTTTCGCTTTCATCGCAGGCACGTACACGGATTTGCGTGCGGGCGCGTCCTGACCGGCTTCTACACCTGTTTCCGTAGATTCCTCTGTGAAGTCCGTGAGAGTTGTCCGGGCAGGGGTGTTATCGCTGCTACTGTCTTCCTCTTGCTCGATGTGAACGAGCTTGCCCTGCCGGCGAAGGCGGGTACACGTTGCTCGTTCACTCGTATGCATCATTCCAGGATTCAGGTAGTAGACACCGCGGTCTTCGCACACGTCCTTCACGGGGTCGTGGGCGAATTCCCGGTCCATCATGACCATCTCAATGTCGATCATGTCTGTTGCCTTCGACAGCAATTCATCGACGATAGCTGCACGAGACAGTCCACGGGAGACGGGAATTGCGTCTAGAACCAAGGGGACATCTAACCCGACAATCTGGATGCTCGCCCATTGGAAGTGCAGGTCCGGCAGGTCATCCTCATCCTTGCCTTTCTCCTTGTACCCGAGAAGCCACGTATTCGCCAGTCCGTCCTCATCGAATTCTAACTCCGTGTTTTCCCGGTACGGGTTCGATTTCGTAATATCGATACTCGCCAGGACACCTCCTACGAGTTCGGAATCTCGTCGTGCACGCTCAATGAGCGCTTCCGTCGTATCTCGGTGCATCTGCCGGGCTTCTTCCGGATTTATCTTCTGTATGTGGTGACGGTGAGTGCTTCCCGTCTGAACACGGTCGCGTGTGGTTTCGGCTGCGAAGTTCCGCGTCCCGTCTTCGGCATACATCTCCGCACGAGAACCCATGTATGCGTGACTCTCCCAAAACGCATTCTCGTGAACCTCGGCATTATCTCCTCGGGAGAGTGAGTAGTTCTCTGTCAGCATCGGCTTCGCGTGCTCCCACACTTCCCGAGTGTTGGCTATTGTCCGGTCTCGAACCGTCGAATCGTCCTGCTCGACGTCACCCGGGTCATCCACACTCGGGTCAGGGTGAAACACTTCCTCTGGCGCGGGAACATCGTTCTCCCGCGCGACGTTCACGAGTACCTGCCCAATAGTCCAGATGACTCGCTTGTGATCGAGTTCAAGCCGGCTGTCGTTCCAGACACGCCACAGCGTCGATTTCGAGGCACAGCCATCCTCGAAGCCGAGAGACTCGACGAGTTCAGGCTCATCCTCAAGATACTCAATAAGGTTTGTCTCGCCGCTCCAGCCTTTGACAATCCGAAGGAGATGGGCTCTTAGCAACGCTTGGGGTTCTTTCTTGTCGTGCCAGGTGGTGATGTCATATCCGAACTTCCACGGGTTGAGCGGCAGATAGCAGATCGCCTCTTCGAGGTCATTATGCTCTGAATGGGCAAACCATTCCTCGATGAATGCAGCAGCATCCCACGCAAGCGGCCAGGGGTCATTCACCGTATCGTGGTTGTCAGAGTACGGCCACTCTCGGTGCGACGCGCTCAGCGCATCGAGCACCGCTTGTTCAGTAGCGGGGGTGGCCGTCATGTGTCGCGTACTCTAAATACTTTGATTCGAAGTATTAGGTCCGGGCGTGTTGTTTCCATATTTCCGGATAGAGCTGCGTATAGGGTGGATAAACGCCCATCTCAGGCAGTAGAGTTCAATTTTCGACTGACTTTGAATCAAAGTATAAATCCGAATGAAGTGCCATTCGGAAAGAGAAGGAAGTTTGACTATGACGGGGGATTGAGTTCAACAGTATCGGGCATGGTAGACACGCTTAGGGAGTACTTCGAGTTGCGCGGTGGGATTGGGCTACTCGTCGTGTTGAAAGGTGATGCAAAGAGATTCAAAGACCTGGCCGACCGGCTACACATCAGCTCTTCAACGCTGACGAAACGGATTGGCGAAGCGAAAGATTACGGGCTTATAACACCCGAAATCGACAATAAGGAAACCTCTGTGAATAATCGGTATCGACTCACCGAGCGTGGGCAGTACGTAGTTACGAAGATGGAGCGGATGAACATCATTCACGCGTACCGGACGATGCTGGATATGCAGGCACAAATCGAGGACGGAAAAACCGAGTTACTGGAGTGGGTGGAACTTGATGAGACGAAAGAAGAATTGGCCAGGCAGAGCGATAGCGACCCATACGTTGACCCATTCGGCAACGATGTGACAGAGTTCTCCAACGACGATGATGATCGTGACTACGATGAGTTCATGACGGAAGAATAATCCTCTAAAAGAATATGTTTCAAGTTGGATTAGCTGAACTAACCGCTCAGTAGGCCTGCGGATGTAATGGTTCGCTCCCGAAGAACGAGCGTGAATTACGGCCAGTCGGCTGGTAACTTGTCGGCATTGTCGTCCAACAACTGGAGGAGCGGTGCGATGTCGTGGAAGTTCGGTCCCCGCCGAATCGTCTCCGCCTCGGGATTCCAGTCGATATACCCCTTCTCAGCCAGTTTGGGCAGGTGAGAATGGAGCAATTGCACTTCCAGCCGTTCGGGGCCGGCTTCATCTTCAGAGACGGGCGCGAACTGGTTCCGGGTGAATTCGGTTATCTCACATGGATTGTGGTCGGAGATGGCGACGAGGATTCGTCGGCGATACGGGTTCCGTAGGGCGTCGAACATCACGTTGAGTGACGCCGAGTCGATGTTTTGCGGCATACTGGTGGCTCGTAGTGCGGAACGCTGAGACTCGCTAATGCGTTCCGCGTGACGACCACACGAAGAAAAACGGGTGTATCTGCACGTCCGGCACACCGGTTCAAGCGCCCCTTCATCGTCAGGGACAAACGCACAGTGTGAAACTGTTATTCCGTACAATAACTTGACACCGAGCGTATATAAAAATGGTGTAGACCAAGTGTTCTTATCCATGCTGGAAGCAGGGAACAAGTAAAACATTCATTGTCTGAACCCGGCGATAATGCGCATAAGACCCGGGATTAATCTTGAAGGAAGGTTTATTGAGATTTGTTGTCAACTCGTTCCATGGACGACGAGGATTTCGAAGGGACACAGTCGAACGCCTCGGACCATTTCATGACGGACTCAGGCAGTGACGCAAGCGGCGTACTGGAGCTCAACGAGGTGTTTGCCGCGCTCGGCCATCCACGTCGGCGGTACCTGATGTACACCCTTGTCAACGAAAGTACCGAGGAGACGCTCCCTAAGTTGGCGACCAAGATCGCTGCGTGGGAACAGGACAAGACAGTCAACGAGGTAACGGACGATGAACGCCGCCGCGTCCATGCATCGTTGTATCACTCACACATTCCGAAACTCGCGGACCTCGGCGTTCTCGAATACAAAGAGGCGGATGACATAATCGTGAAGGCACTAAACACCGAACAGGTCCAGGCAGTCCTGAACGGGGCGGGCGCAGAACTCGATAGCCGACAAGAAACGCACGCACAGCAACGAGACCCGGACACGGAGAAAGATGAATAACGGCCCGGGCGACGACTCTCCGTCCTCGAATGGAGACAACCAAGGGCCGAACGGAGATGTACAGCCCGAGGCATACGAGTCCGCCGAGTCCGTCGAGAACGTGGATACCGACCAGTGGGTGCAGGTCCACCAGGAACACTACGACCGTGAATCTGATGGCGAACTTGCGACGGCACTCGCCTTTGCCATTGCGGAGGCGAAGGGCGTCGATCCGCTCAACCACACCGAGATGCCACCACTGTACGAGTTCATCGACGCCCAAGCACTCGAAGAGACATTCTTCGGTCCGTCGGGTGCTGGCACCCGACGGACCGAAGCCGGAGCCATCACGTTCATGTACGACAACCATAAGATCGCGCTCCAGTCAGACGGCTGGATTTCCGTCTACGAACCCGGATAGCTCAAATCGGTGTGGGTCTACGAGACCTATCCTCTATATCTTGCATGGCGTTTCTGATAGATTTCTGAGAAGTAGTCGCCCTGCACGGTAACTGAGTATCCGTACTGACCAGTCAAGATAGTAGCTGAGCCTCCTTCGGATTAAGAACCATTATAGACTCATGAAATGAGCGGAAGCTAGTGAACTCGTCCTGGATCATCTACTAATTACGGCACATCCAGCAATCAAGGCGGTAGCGAGATTCCTGAGTGTAGCACTAAGTTCACAAATCACAATTATACTAAATATGACGACTCCGGCAGATGTCGAACGCTACCGTCGCAATCGCCAAGACGAAATCGACAGTGCGACGGTCTATGCGGCGATGGCTGACGCCGAATCGCAACCACAGGTCGCAGATGTGTACCGGCGGTTGGCCGACACAGAGCGAACCCATGCGGATTTCTGGACCGAGCGGATTCGTGAAGCCGGTTCCGAGCCGGGAGACGCCAATCCATCTCGTAGAGCCAGAGTACTGGCGTGGTTAGCTCGTCATTTCGGACCGGGAATGGTACTTGGCTCGATGCAGGCCGGAGAGGCCATCGGTGGGAGTGACTATGCGACCCAACCAGAAGTCACGGGGACCGGAATGGCAGCCGACGAGCGCTCTCACGACCGTCTCCTGACGGTTATCGCGGAAACGCCCGGAAAGGGGGCACGGGGAGAGGTCCTCGCCCAGCTTGAAGGCCGCCACCGTGCGACCAGCGGCAACGCACTGCGCGCTGCAGTGCTCGGAGCGAACGACGGTCTCGTCTCCAATCTCAGTCTCGTGATGGGCGTCGCTGGTGCGGCGCTGGATTCACCGGCGATTCTAATTACGGGTCTTGCCGGACTCCTCGCTGGATCAGGGTCGATGGCGATGGGCGAGTGGCTTTCCGTCCAGAGCTCACGGGAACTGTATCAACGTCAGATTGGCATCGAGGCTGAAGAACTCGCTGAGGTTCCCGAAGAGGAGGCAGAAGAACTGGCACTCATCTACGAGGCGAAAGGACTCTCGAAAGCTCGCGCCAGAGAGATCGCTGAACAGTTGATCGCCGATGAGGAGATGGCACTTGACACACTCGCCCGTGAGGAGCTGGGCATCAACCCAGAAGAACTAGGGGGCTCAGCATGGGAAGCGGCGGCGACGTCGTTCGTGCTCTTCGCACTCGGAGCCATCGTCCCGGTACTCCCGTACTTCGTATTAACTGGGTCAATCGCCGTCGGCGTGAGTCTCGTGTTGAGTGCAGTCGCGCTGTTCGTCATCGGTGCCAGCATCACGCTTCTCACGGGACGGTCTGTGCTCTTTTCTGGACTGCGTCAGGTCGGGATTGGACTCGCTGCTGCGGTCCTTACCTACGGTGTCGGGAGCCTGATTGGCGTGACACTCGTCGGCTAATGCAGACAGACTGTCGGGTGACCGCTGGGTCGCTGGCCAATAACAAAGTCAATTCGCCACAAGATTCACTATGAACGCGAGAAGGGGCTCGGAAGAATTCACCGCGTTCGTACACCCAGTCCGATGAATCCAATCGAGCGAGGAAAAATCACACTCGACGCCTGGCGGGCCAGAAGAACCACCCGCGCGGAGATAGCAGAACGGCAGCGCCGGCGTCTAGTAGAGATGCTCTCATTTTCCCGGCGACGGTCACGGTTCTACAAGCGACACTACGCCGACGTGCCGGAGGGAACTACCGACCTCACACAGTACCCACCGGTAACGAAGCCGATGCTCATGGAGCACTTCGACGACGTCGTTACGGACACCGCGATTACCAAAGCCGAGGTCGACGCCTTCGTCGCTGACGAGACACAGATCGGCGAGCGCTTCCTCGGCAAGTATCCAGTGTGGACGACGTCTGGGACGACCGGGGAACCGGGGGTATTCGTCCAGGATGAAACAGCATGGACCATTTCAGACGTGCTGGGTGACCGGTGGATCGTGCCCGCAATGGCGAACCGTTCGTCACTCTCCCGCCTCTTCACACAGAATATCCACGTTGCACTCGTCGCAGTTTCGGGCGGTCACTTCGCCGGTGCGGCCGGACTCGAGTTGATGCGTCGAGAATCCGTCCTTGGAGAACGTCGTCTGCGACTCTTTTCGCCGACGAGTCCGATCGACGACCTGACTGCCGAGCTGAACCAGTATCAGCCCGCCATTCTCGAAGGCTACTCGACCGTCCTCGTCGAGTTGGCGCGAGCCCAACGAGACGGTCGTCTCGACATCAGCCCCGCACTCGTGCTCCCCACAGCAGAACCCATCTCTGAGTCACAGAAGCGACTGCTCCGAGACACGTTCGATTGTGTCGTCCGGGAACTCTACGGAGCGACGGAATTCGTCCCGATTGCTGTCGAGTGCGACCACGGAAATCTCCACGCCAACACCGACTGGGTCGTGGTCGAACCGGTCGACGAGGACTATCAGCCGGTCGAACTTGGAACGCCGTCGGACACCGTCCTTATCACGAGCCTCTCGAATCGTGTGCAACCGCTCGTTCGGTACAACCTCGGGGATAGCATCACGATGTACGAAGAGCGGTGTCAATGCGGGAGCGCGTTCCCAATCATAGAGGTCGGCGGACGGCAAGGGGATGTCCTCCAGTTCGAAACCGATGAGGGAGAAGAGGTTCCGATTTTCCCACTCGCACTCGCAACTGTCGTCGAAGACGTTCCGGGAGTCCGTCGAGTTCAGATTATCCGCACGGCCCCTACGACACTGCAGGTCCGCTTCGATGTCGATCCTGATGCGACCGAGGAGGCGGTCTGGAACCAGATAAAGGGGGATCTCCAGTCGTTCCTCGGTAATCACGGGATTACCAGCGTAACCATCGAAGCGGCAGCCGAGCCACCACGACGGGAGAGACGAAGCGGAAAGTTCCGCCACGTCTGGGCAGAATAGCAGAAGTAATCCATCCTTTGCGAGTGGTAGGATGGCTACGTACGCACACAACTGCCACATTCTTACAGCAAGTCAATGAGAACGCGGCGCTATCGCTGGCCACAGACATCGGGTCGGATGAGTTCTACCGAGTTACAGCCGCCAACAACTGGAACTAATGAGCGACGAACGCGCCCGCTGGGACGGATTGTCGTCGTCGGAGACAGCGAGACGGTTGTCACGGGACGGACCGAACGAACTGCCCACCCCTTCACCGCCGTCGATGCCCCGCTTGCTGCTCGCCCAATTCGTTCACTTTTACGCGCTCATGTTGTGGGTGGCAGCTGGGTTGGCCGTCATCGGTGACTTGCCGTCGCTAGGTGTTGCCATCGTGCTAGTCATCGTTATCAATGGCGTCTTCGCGTTCGCACAGGAGTATCGTGCTGTCCGCGCAGCCGAGCAGCTTCGCGAGTTGCTGCCCGAACGCGTCTACATCTGTCGAGACGGCCGACGGGTAGAGGTGAATGCGACGGTCCAGCACTGCGCCAGGCCGACATCGGCGTGGCGATAGGTGCCGCAGGGACTGACGTCGCTCGGGAAGTCTTGGACCTCGTATTGCTCGACGACCACTTCGCGACTATCGTCACAGCTGTTGAACTCGGGCGGTCGACGTTCTCGAACATACGGAAGTTCCTCACGGACAACGTCGCGGAACTGACTCGGTTCGTCGTGTGGGTACTCTCGGACGGGTAGTTCCCCCCTCGCTATCGGTGTCTTTCAGATTCTCGCTATCGACCTAGTCACAGACCAGTTCCCCTCTCTCGCACTTGCGCTGGAGCCGCCCACCGAACGACAGCGGACACACACCCTCACCGGCCAGCACCTCATCGATGGGGCGCTGCTGCGTCGGGTGTTTTTCGTCCTTGGACCGACGATATCAGTGGTCACACTGGTCGCGTTTTCCGCGTCACTGCTATCGGGCGGTTGGCAGTTCGGTGACCCCGCCACAGGGACGACGATGCTTGCGGCATCGGGGGCCGCGTGGGCGACCATCGTCCTCGGGCAGATGGCCAACGCCTTCGCCGTCCGTAGCCCGACCCAGTGGCCTGGCGCGCTCGGGTGGACCTCGAACCCGTATCTTCCGTGGGCCGTCGCTTCTGGACTCGTTTTCCTGGTCGTCTTGCTGTACGTACCGTGGCTCGCGCAGTTGCTCGGGCAAGCGCCCCCATCAGCAATCGGCTGGGCAGTCGCGGTAGCCGTAGTGCCAGCGGTGTTCGGGATGGATATGATTTACAAGCGATGGCGGGCCGAGTGACAGTCTCGGTCGGTAGGGGGACCTCGTCGCCGACAGCGGGACACTGAATCAACCACATTGCTTATCCAGAAGATTGGCTCAACACTCGCTGATATACGTGATTTCGATAGGTTCATGCGACACGTCACACGCTTTTTCGACAGATGCGCCAGCACAGTTGTAGCCACGCGTCCACGAATTCGCTGAACCAGCTACCGATGGAGGACCGGTGAGTCGATGGCCTCAGTACTACTCGTTCTGGCAATTGCACTGTTGGCGGCACTGTTCATGTCGTTCACCGTCGGTGCAAACAGTAACTCGGCACCAGTCGCACCCGCTGTTGGGGCCAACGCGCTCTCTGTGCTCCGAGCAGCTTTGCTCGTCGGGATTGTGGCTGGGCTCGGTGCGATACTCCAAGGTGGCAGTATCTCAGAAACCATCGGCAAAGACCTCATCACGGGCGTCGCGATTACCCCGCTGGCCGCAGCGGCAGCGCTGTTGACCGCTGCGACCCTCATCACTATCGGGAACACGTATGGCTATCCCATCCCTTCGGCGTTCACCGTTACGGGGGCGATGATCGGGGCCGGCATCGCTCTTGGTGGTGGTTTCGCTGTCCACGAGTACGCCGTCATTCTCGGGTTCTGGTTCGCGATTCCACTGGTCGAGGGCGTTCTCGCGTACGGGATTGCCCGTGGCCTCCGAAGCGATGCTATCCCCGAAACTGTCGGTATCCCGCTCCTCGGAGGGACAGTCGGCTATGCGTTGGCCAACATCCAACTCACTATCATTCCGACTGCGAGCGGCGCACAGGGCTCTGTCGCTCGCTATCTCGCCACCACGTACCAGTTCCTTCCAACAGTCGTCGGCGGCGCGTACACGCTCGGCATGGTTGTCGTGAGTGTGTGTAGCGGGCTCGTTGCACTCGTCGGGACACGGGCGTTGCTCCACCGCGACGAGACCGCCGGTATCAATCAGTTCCTCGTCGTACTGGGACTCATCGTCGTGTTCACGAGTGGTGGCACACAGGTCGGTCTGGCAACCGGCCCGCTAGAGGCCGTGTTCGAGACAGACCTCCAGCTCCCGTCGATCTACTTGCTCGCACTCGGTGGCGGCGGGATTCTCCTCGGCGCCTGGATAAGAGGCCCGCGACTCGTCCAGGCAGTCTCGAACGAATATGCCTCGCTGGGGCCGAGACGGTCGATTGCCGCGCTGATTCCCGCCTTTCTGGTCGCGCAACTGGCTATCGTACTGGGAATCCCGATATCGTTTAACAAGGTGATGATCGCAAGTATCGTCGGCAGTGGACTCGCCGCGAGTTCGACTGGCGGGAGCGGCGTCTCGGGACGAAAAGTCGGTATCACTATCGGGTCGTGGGTCGGGTCAATGCTGGGCGCGGGCATCATCAGCTATGGTCTCTATCACCTCTTGAGCGCAGTCCCAGGTGTAGGATAATTACGTGACAATCAGGTCAATAATCTCTTCCTCCGCGGCCTGCGTTTTCATCCCCTCCCACGTCTGGAACTCGGTCGTGTCGTCGATATACTCGTTGAGTTGCTCACGCGAGAGATCCTGTACATCGCCGATGCTATCGAGATTCCACGGGCTCTGCGTGCAGAACGCCTCGAATGAGTTGAACTCGGTGTGCTCTCGCATAAACTGCTGCGAAAAGAACGTCTCAGACTGGATCCGAGTGCCAGCTTGCAGTTCACCGATTCGGTCAAGTGCGTCCCCGACTTTCTCTTCGAGGTCCTCAAGCCCGGCGACCTGAAGATCCATAGCTAAGATGAACTCTGGACGCGGGTAAAAGCCACGGCTAGCGATATCGGACCGTCTGTCAGGAACTGCAAATTACGGTCGCTCTTCGTGGGTAGCGTAGCCAATGCAACGACCAAGGATGGCGGCCGAACCTACTGGAGAGGACGGTGAAGGCGATCTATTTCAGATCGGTTTCGCCCAGGAGTGGCCGCACTCTGAACACTCGAAATTGTGGAAGGCATCGCCGTCTCTGACCTCCGTCGAAATCGCAGTGGCCAAATTATATCCACACTCCGGGCAGCGGCTATGTGGCACTTTCTGAAATAATACCTGAGATTTGATAGTTCTTTCCTGATACTGTGGGAGGATTCTCGTTCAAGCTCATCTACGCCACTGTGACTTCGTAAACAGGACCAGTACCGGGATGATTTCAAGGCGTCCGACCCACATGAAAAACACCATGAGGAGTTTCGAGACCCTCGGAAACGCGTTGAAGTTGTACATCGGCCCGACGATTCCGACGCCGGGACCGACGTTCCCCAAGGTGGCCGCGACAGCGCTCGTCGCCTCGAACGCGGACAGCTCAGCACCTCGGACATCAATGAGAAGGACGACCAGTGTGCCAAGCGCAAAGATGACCAGATAGAGCATCGTGAAGGCGTAGATGCCTCGAATAGCGTTCTCATCCACGACCACGTCACCTAATCGAATCGGCTGGACGGCTCGCGGATGCGCACTGGTGAACAGCTCCCGTCTGAGCGTTTTCAAAATCACGATCCATCGAACGACTTTGATACTCCCCCCTGTGCTCCCGGCGGAACCGCCGATGAACATCCCGAATAGCAACACGAATTGCGCGTGTTCTCCCCAGAGATTGAAGTCGATGCTGGCGTACCCTGTCGTGGTTACGATGGACGCAATCTGAAACGTCGCGTGCCGAAGCGATGGTTCAACCGCGTTTGCGAGTGTGTTGAGGCCGGGTGTCGTATACAGCAGCCCCGCCACGAGCGCCGACAGGACACCGATGGCACCCAGATAGCCCTTCAGTTCCACATCCTCCCAGACGGTCCGAAAGTTCCGGTTCCAGAGATGCCAGAAGAGGGCGAAATTCATTCCGGCGGCGATCATGAACGGGATGATGAACCACTGGACAATCGCTGAGAAGGCTTCGATAGAGCGCGCTTCTGGTGAGAAGCCACCGGTCGGCATCGTGGTGAAGCCGTGTGCAACAGCGTTGTAGAGCGTCATCTCCGGTGCCAGTCCCACCAGATGGAAGCCAAACAGGCCGAGAATCTCGATAACGGTGAGTCCGATGTACAGTCCCCAGAGTGCTCGAGCCGTCTCTGCAATACGCGGTGTGAGTTTCTCGAGGCCCGGTCCCGGCGCTTCCGCGTCCATGAGCTGCGCACCGCCGACGGAGAGTTCGGGCAAGATTGCGACCGCCAGGACGACGATACCCATCCCACCCAGCCACTGGGTCTCTTGGCGCCACATCATCAGCGCTCGTGAGTGATTCTCAAAGGATATCGACCCCATGACTGTCGACCCAGTCGTGGTGAACCCGCTCATCGTCTCGAACAGGGCGTTCACTGGATAGCGAAGCGTCGACGTCGCTCCGTAGTCCGTGAGCACCCCCTCGAGTACGAACGGGACCGCACCGACGACGCTGACCAGTAGCCAGGTCAGGGCGACCATCAAGAAGCCTTCCCGAACGCCGAGGGCGCCTGCAGCATCCTCGTGAGCCTGTTCGAGTGCCCAGCCAACAGTGATGGCAAGCGCCAGACTCGCCAAGAAGGTCGTAAACCCACGGCCGTAGTACAGCGCCAGAAGCAGCGGGAACAACATCGGCACCGCTAGCCACTTGATAATGCGCCCGGTGAGACTAACACTCGCTCGCCAGTCTGTGTATGCAGTAGTCATCGGATATCTCGATAGATAGTAGTAGCAGTTACAGGTGCTGACGAACGGCTGGCAGCAGTTTTCGATATCCGAGCATGTAGATGCCGACGTACAAGAGCAAGAGCCCCATCCCGAACTCCCAGATAGCAAACGTCGAAACGTCTGCGGAAAGATCAGCGAGCGCCGCCTGTTCGAGCAGCGCGCCACCAACTGTGAGCACGGGAGCCAATATGAGCGAAACCAACAGTTCAGGAACGACGACAACCGACTCTGATGCGGTCATGGTATATTTGAGTTACTCTGGCCTGGGTGTATCTTTTTCGGTCCAATGGAAAAAGCGTATAATGGCCGCTCGCAACAGATATCGTATGAGCCAGTCGAAACAGCGGGACTATCCGCGCCTCGCAAAGCGTGGGTTCCTCCTCGGTTTGGGATTGTTCCTGGTGGGTGCAGGCGGCGCCATCGGCGGAACGGCGCTATTTGGCACACTTCCAGCGTGGAGTAACACACTGTTTACCGATATGGAGCTACTCGGCATCGTCCTGGTCTGTTCTCGCCGCTCATCTTCGGAATCGTCATGCCCCTCGTCGAGTGACAACCACTAAGTGCCTGTCACGCGAAGCACTGAACGCGGCAAGTTGATACGCCGCCGACCGCGAGAGCGGTTCTGAGAGACAGAGTCAGGACATGCTCGTGTCCACTGTCGCGTGTGAGTTCTGTCTCTCAGCCATCGTCCACCACTTTTCACGCCCCCACTACCGGACAGCACCAGTGTTCACGGCCGGTGGACGATAGCGAGGTCACAGTCTATCTCCTGGATACACTCGTGAGTCGGTGGCGAGAGCAGTCGAGATGCGGCGTGTCGGTCAGTACTGGCCCCCATGATCGCGAGGTCGTAATTCCCGGCGTACCGCTCTAGAAACTCTTCGACGGGCTCGTGGGCAACTCTGGTCTCGATGGGGTCTGCAAACGGCTCTGCGAGCGTTTCGAGCGTGATCTCTGCACGCCGATGTCGGCCTCGGGTAGAAATGCACGTACAGAGACTGATGGCGCCACGAGCATTACAGAGCCGCTGTGCGAAATCAAGCATCGTGTTGGCGACCGGCCCAGCAGACCGAACCATGACTAGAATCTCCTGCCAGTCAGTCGTCCCGTTGCCGGAGCGAAAGGTGATGACATCAACCGACCCGGACAACAGATGCCTGACGAACGATGTCGGTTCGCCCTCGTCGGTTTCGTACGGCGCCACCACGAGGTCGCAGTTCTCGTCACTGGCTGTCTGGAGCACGGTTTCCCCGGCGGAGTCCGATGCCACAGCGACGACGAACTCACAGGGCACGTCGACGACGGCCGTGATAGACGATTGCAACTGTTCGAGCCGTTCTGCGATTGTTCCGTGATTAGTTCCTCTGCGGACGCGTCCGGTCTGTCTCCAGGCGACGTCGATTCATCTGCTGGATCGGTAGCGAGGTTCGCTTCGACCTGTTCGATGGTGGCTGGTTCGACGGTGTCCATCAACACGACCTTCCCTGCATCGTGGGCCGCAGCGATACGGCCTGCGAAGAGTGCGAGGGTGGTCGGCTGTGTATCGCGTACCGGGACCAGTATCTGGTCGTCCCCGTTCGTCGATTGGAACAGATACCGGGCCCGTTCGCGATAGAGGTGCCGCCGCCAGATGATGAAGGTTCCCGCAATCAGGACGCTCGCAACGGTGACACCTGCCACGTAGCGGAGTTGGGCCGACCCAGTCACGAGGACGAGGAGCGCGGAGGAGTACGCGGTGGGTAGTTCGATTTCGAACATCCAGGTCACCAGACTGGTGAGAAAGATACCGAGCGCGGCCGCCCCGGCGTGGACCTGGAACTGGGCCGGGGGGACGGTGTACCAGAACTGGGCCGTCAGTTCCAGTGCCACCCACCCGCTGAGCGCGCCTGCAGTCATCCCGCCGACGAAGCGTCGTGGGTCGGCGTACCGGCTTCCGGGATCGGCAAACAGTGTGTACGTCCCCGACGCTAACGGCGGATAGACGAGAAACGAGACGATTGGCGATATGTTGGATAGCCACGTCACGAGCGCGATGAGGAGTGGGACGATGACGAGTACCGAAAGGTGGAGCAGATTCTGCGTGTTTTCGAGCCAGCGCCGTAACGCTCGCATATGTCGGCGCTTCTGCCGTCGCAGCCGACGGTGAACGGTCTGCAAGCTGTCCCGCAGGTACTCTCGCATGATTCGTAACTACTCGTTGGCCAGTATCCGGTCTATGTGTTTCGGCTCATACTGGTCGCCGTGCGCTCGTAACGATATTTGCCACCCGGGGGGACAAAGGACGTTAGTTCGTTACAGCCACCAGTAACAGGCGTGTTCGAGAAAGCGAAAGCTTAGTCAATGCCCTTCCAGAACGCCTAGAGGATGACAGACAGCACTGCCGGCACAGAGACATCAGTCTCGGCGGAGTCGTCCGGCGACGTCGAGACGGAACTGTCGAGAGACATGAGCCTATTCGATATCACGTTCATCGGCGTCGGAGCGATGATTGGGGCAGGCGTGTTCGCCCTGACAGGCTTTGCCGCCGGGCTGGCCGGCCCGGCGCTGACAGTCGCCTTCTTACTCAACGGCTTCGTCGCGCTGTTCACTGCCGTCTCCTACGCCGAGTTGGGGGCTGCTTTCCCTGAGGCTGGTGGCGGTTACCTCTGGGTCAAAGAGGCACTGGTCGACCCGAATGGGTTCTACGCAGGGTGGATGAGCTGGTTCGCTCACGCGGTGGCCTGTTCGCTATACGCCGTCACGTTCGGCGTCTTCCTGACCGAATTCATCGTCTACGGAACCGGTCTGACCCACGAGTTCGTCCTCTTTGGCTTCCTCACACCGGGGCTGTTGGAGAAGGTACTTGCCGTTGGAATGGTCGCGCTATTCGCGTTCATCAACTACCGCGGCGCCGAGGAGACCGGGAAGGCAGGCGTCGTCGTGACTGGGATCAAGGTCAGTATTCTCGCGGTGTTCGTCGCCTTCGGTCTCCTCGCGACGGTCAACACCCCCCAGTGGCCCCAGAAGTTCGTCGGGAGCCCCGGCTTCGCCCCCAACGGTGCTATCGGTATCATCGGCGCGATGGGATTCACCTACATCGCCTTCGAGGGGTACGAAATCATCGTCCAGTCCGGCGAAGAGGTCGTGGATCCGGGTGAGAACGTTCCCAAGGCGGTCTTCTACTCCCTCGCCATCGTCGTCCCGATATACATTCTCGTCGCCTTCGCCGCGCTGGGTGGTATCGAAGTAGTGCCAGAATTGGCCGAGCGGGCCGGTGTCGCCGCCGACGCGCCGACGTGGCGACTGCTTGGCAACCTCGGCGAACTCGGTATCATCGAGGCCGCCGGACAGTTCGTCCCCTACGGCGTCCCGCTGTTGCTCGTCGCGGGGTTGACGGCGACGATGAGCGCGCTGAACGCGACGGTCTATTCGTCCTCCAGAGTCTCCTTCGCCATGGGGCGGGACCGCGCGCTCCCTGAAGCGTTCTCACAGATTCATGAGGACAAACGGACGCCCCATATCGCCATCTTCCTATCGGCAGTGCTCATCGCCGCTATGGCGGTCACGCTGCCTATCGAGGCCGTCGCAGCGTCGGCTGATATCATGTTCATTCTACTGTTCGTGCAGGTCAACTGGACGGTCATCAAGATGCGGAAGACGCACCCGGACTTACCACGGACGTACGAAGTGCCCTACATGCCGTGGCCCCCGCTCATCGGTATTGTCCTCCAGTTCCTATTGACACCGTTCCTCCTGTCGGCACTCGGTCTCAAGGTTGGTCTCGGGCCGGATTCACACGGATTCATCGCACTGGTGACAACTGTCCTATGGATGGGACTCGGACTCGTCGTCTATTACGGCTACTCCCAGCAGAAGGAGAAAGAAAAACTCGAAGAAGAGACGCCGACTGTCGTTGCGGAACAAGCCCCGGCACCGGAACGAACGACTCGAGAGGAGCGGTTACTCGTCCCCATCGCGAATCCGGAGAGTGTCGACCAGCTGATGGGGACTGCGTTCGACGTTGCTGCGGACCGCAACGCAGAAATCGAAGTGATGAGCGTCGTCACGGTCCCACAGCAGACTCCGCTATCGGAGGGGCGCAAGTTCGTCTCCGAGGAACGGGCCGTATTAGATTCGGCGCTGGAGTTCGCGGAGAACGAATACCCCGATGTCCCGGTCAGCGGGACGATACGCATCGGCCACGAGGTCGCACCGGCCATCCTGAATACTGTAGAACAGAACGACATCGACGTGGTGTTGATGGGGTGGCGCGGACAAGGTCGCCGACGGGACGTTGCCCTTGGGAGCAACGTGGACCGAGTAGTGACCCAGGCAGGCTGTGACGTCCTCGTCCAGCGCATCGGGGACCAGCCTGCTGTCGACGACATACTGGTCCCGACCGCAGGCGGACCGCACGCCGAGTTCGCCGCGGAGGTTGCCAGAGCGCTGGCACGGGCCAACGACGCCCGAGTCGAGATATTGACTGTCGCCGACCCCGGCGAGCCAGCCGATGCCAGCGAGGGTTTGCTTGAAATGACGGCTTCGGTTCTCGAAGACATCGAAACTACCCGCACACGCATCGAGAGCGACGACATCGCCGGAACAATCGTCGAGGAATCGGCTGGTGTCGACGTGACTGTCATCGGCGCATCCCGTGAGAGTCTGCTCCAGCAGTTAGTCGTCGGAGCGATTCCCGAAGCCGTCGGCCGACGGGCCCAGAGTACGGTCATCATGGCCAAGCGGGACCTCGGTATCACATCGTTCCTGACGCGGTGGCTTCGCGGGTCCCGCCGATAGCGCATCGGAGATTTCCCTTCCCGCAGATTTATGCGGGTGTGCACGAGAGTTGCAAACGAGATGGACAGACGGCAGTTCGTCCAGACAGCCGGAGGTACAGCGACTGCTCTGAGCACACTCGGCGTGTCCGGAACCGCAGCGGCCCAGGAGGAGGGCGGCGGTGAGGGTGACGGCGGTGGCGGAACCACAGTCCCGGACTACGGCGACTGGTTCAGCGATGTCGACAACTTCAGCGACCCCACCAGTACCGTCGACGCGACGGGACAGGACTCGGCGACGGTCGAAGTCGGTGTGCAGGCCAACGGCGGCGCGTTTGGCTTTGGCCCACCAGCGATACACGTCGATACAGGCACGACAGTCCAGTTCGAGTGGACCGGACAAGGCGGTGGGCACAACGTCGTCTCGGATGGAGGCGGCACCCTGGATTCGGGCTCACCGACAGGGAGCAGTGGAGTCAACTACGAATACACGTTCGAAGAGGCAGGGATATACAAGTACTACTGTGATCCCCACAAGGGGCTCGGAATGAAAGGCGCGGTCGTCGTCGGTGAAGAGTATCCGACGACGACTGTCGGTGGCGGCGGTCCAGTCGAAGTCGACCCTCATCAGGCCGGCGTCCCGTTGCAGCCACACTTCATCGGGTTCGGTGCCGGCTTGGCGGTGATTCTCCCACTGATATTCGCCTTCTTCCAGCTCAAGTACGCCGAATCACCGCACACCAGCGGCGGCAACGACTGATTCGGATTCATTCCTCTTCGGCGTACAGACCCATGAACTCCCAGTGAAAGTGTGTCTCACCGTTGGGTCGTTTCTCGCGTCGTACCTCGTAGACGTACGGGCCATGCGGACAGTCTGCACAGCCATCGGTACAGGGCTGCCGTTTTATGACGGTGAACCGGTCACCGTCGCCGTGGACCTCGACGATCTCTTCACCCGGTAGCGGCTCAATCTGCTCGGTCGGCTTATGATGGTACTGTAATAGCTCCTGTGCGTACATCACACTCTCCCGGAGGTCGTGAACAGAAGCGTCCTGTAGGTCAGCCGTGAGATGGTCGGGGAGGTCAGCCGGCGGTCTTGGGAGGTTATTCTCTCTATCCATGCAGACAAACACGCGCTCCATGATACTATAACTCCCGAAACGAGAACATGTTAACAGAGGCTTAGGTGTTGTTTTGGGTCGCGTCTTTAGGGGCTACCCACATGAAACGACAGAGAAATCGTGTGGCGCTGAGAGAGGCAGGCCTAATTGGTCGACTGCTACGATTCGGGCTGAATATAGGGGATTTTCTCCTCTATCACACGTCGTTCGAAGTAGAGCGCTTCTACTGCTGAATTGCCACAGCTATTAGCAGTACCGCGTAGAATGTCCCACGCTCAGCTACGTACAGGTGATAGAACATGAGTATGAAGAACCCGATAGTACCGACGACACCAACAGCGGGGGGAACTGGGTGTATCTGATCCGAGTCCCGACGAGAGAATGCCAGTGCACTCATCGAACCGAAAACGACGATGAAAGCAAGCGATGCAAACGAGGTTATCGCTTCGAGGCTCCCGTAAATCGTGAACACGACCGTCACGAGACCGAGCAAAAGCAACGTACGGCTCGGCACACCGCTCACGCTCGAATCACCGACGCGATCCGGCAGGAGGTCGTCCGATAGCATCCCCTTCGCGAAGTACCCCGCAGAGAAGAGGGTCGCGTTGATCGCTGACCCAGTTGAGAAGAGCGCGGAGACGGACAACACCACGCCGCCAACAGCGGCCAGTCCGACCACGCCGGCGATAGTCGACGCGGCTTCGGTCAGGGCCGTATGGGGATGGGCCTGCAGTGCCAGCGGGGCAAGCGCGAACGTCGCGACCGCGACGACGACGTAGATGAACACGGCGACAGGGATTGCGATGTAGATGGCCGTCGGAATCTGGTCGAGGGGGTCGTCCATACTCTCCTGATCGTAGAAGAGCAACTGCCATCCCTGAAAGGCGACAAAGGAGATCGCCGCCGCCATAATCGGGCTCACTGTGGTGAACTGGTCGGTCCCGAACTGCACCGGCTCGGTCGAGATAGTGACGGCATAGAGGACGCCACCGATGCCGAGAGCGACCAAGATGACGACTTTGACACTGACGAGTACGTTCTCCGTAGAGCCAGTGGCACGTGTACCGAGCAGATTCAACCCGACGAAACCCGCGACAGCAAGGGCCGAGATAATCGGTCGAAGCGGCAGGCCAGCCACTGCGGCCGGAACGAGGGGGAGTGCCACTGCGAACTCCCCGAAGGCGAACGCATACATCGCCATCGACCCGATGTATCCGACCAGTAACGTCCAGCCGACCATCCCGGCGATGTCCGAGTTTCCGGTAAACGACTGGACGAACGTCACTGAGCCACCGCCCTGTCCGTCTTGGTCTGCAACGAGTTCGTTGAGGCCGATATACGAGTAGGCCGCGGACAGCGCGACAATCCCGGCGAGAACGAACGCAAACCACGTCGCTGCGCCCGTAATCTGTGTCACGACGCCCAGGACGGCGTAGATACCGCCACCGATCATGCCACCGAGTGCTATCGAGATAGCCTCGGTGAGGCTAAAGCCTCCGTCACTCATGCAGCGTCATCTTCTCGTTCGAGTCGGGTATATCTGTTCAACAGGTAGGTGGGCCAGCCCGACATTACCCGAACAGCTGGCGCATCATGGGGTGCATCTCCATGAGCTGCTCTTCGGCTATCTCCTCGTACAGTTTGTACGTGATGGAGACCGTCAGCAGCAGGCCCGTCCCTCCGACGCCGCCGATGGTACCGAGCATATTCGCGAGTACGGCAAGGACACCAACTAGCGCTCCGCCCAGCACGGTGACCTGTGGGATGTATCGTTCAAGGACCTTCTCGATGACACCGACGTTCTGACGGAAGCCGGGAATCTGCATCCCCGAATTGTGAATCTGCTGTGCCGTCGACGCGGGACCCATGTCGGCCGTCTCGACCCAGAAGACGGCGAAGATAGCGCCACCGACAATCATAAACGTGAGGTCGATACCCATCCGAAGCAGCACTTTCCAGACGGGTTGGGTCACGCCACCGATGAACCACATCCAGTCTCGGGGGGACTGGATAGGTGCGAGATAGTAGAACAGCCCGCTGACCGGCTGCCCGTTCGCGTAGACGCCCAGCCACGCGGGCATACTTGTCAACTGCGCTCGTAAGATGCGCCCGAGGAACTGGATATTGGCCTGTATCGCGCGGACAAATATCATCGGCAAAACGCTGGCGTAGATGAGTTTCACCGGAAATCTCCCACGCGCACCCTTGACCCGTGCGTTGGAAAGCGGGATTTCGACGCGTACGGACTCAGCGTAGACGACGACGGCGAATATGAGGAGCGTCGTGAACAGTTGGAGCAACTGGCCTTGTGTGAACAGGAGCACCTGGAGTCCATCGGGGCTGAACACAGAGCCGATGGGGATCTCGCCTGTCGCCATCTGAATCCATGTGGGAATGATGCCGAGTTGCTGACCACCGATAGCCGGATGTGTGAGAAGTCCGCCGACGAGACGCTGGCTGATACCAGCGACGATGAACAGGCCGATACCGGAGCCAACGCCCCACTTGGAGATGACCTCGTCCATGAAGAGGATGAGGACGCCGCCGGCGAACATCTGTGCGAAGATTAGCCACTGGACGGTGAACGTCCCGACGCCAAGGGACTGGGCCACTTGCGTATCCACCGGTAGGAAGTTCCCGGCAAAGACCATCGGCAAGCCGGTGAAGCAAATCATCACCAGCACCAGCAACTTCTGCAGGCCCTGGTAGAGAATCTGGTCGCGCGGGTCGTTCTGCGTATCGAGACCGAGGAGATTCGCGCCACCGAGCAGCTGCAAGACGATGCTCGCAGTGACGATGGGACCGATACCGAGTTGCAGCACCGATCCCTGACCGGACGCGAGAATCGAGCTAAAGCGGCCGAACACGGCCTGGTCACGGGTGATATCGAGCCCGAACAACATCACGTTCGTCAGGAAGAAATAGAGGACGAGTACGCCGGCCGTCCAGGCGAGTTTCCGCTTGAAAGGTATGTGTCGCTCCGGCTTGCGGACGGCTGGCATCCGGACCAAGACGGGTTCCGCGACATCTTTCCAGCTCATCGCTGTCCTCCAGCTAACGGCCAGGAGACGATACCAAACTCACAGCTGTACCGGCGGCGAGCAGTATGGGTCATGCTTGTGGTTTCCTCCACGCCGGGGTGGGCACAGACAGCGCTCCCCAGTGGCGCGTTCGTATCGCTGCCGATGACCACGACTGACGTGTTGGTTGTAGCCAACTCTGGCGTGGGCTTTCAAATGTCTACTGGTTCAGGGAAGTCCGGGTTCGCCGTTGCATCTACCGTTTCGAGGCGACGGCGTCGACCTGCCCGATCAAACACCGCGATTGAATCCTCGTCCCATGGTGGCACTGCCACGAAGACGACTTCGTGTAAGTCGTCACGCTTGGTCACCTCTAGAGCTGAGCGGGGGTGGGAGAGAAATCGTCCTTGTGTGCGCTGCGGTGGGGTTTCCAGGTCTATACCGAAAACGGAGCTCACCGAGTTCGGCTGTTCGGGGAGATAGAGATCTGAAAACACTGGGGTCTGATCATGAACATCATCACAGGATGTGAGTTCGCCAGCGGGTGTGACCGCGAGACCGAATGAGACCCTGTCCGGTTCTGCCTCAGCGGCAAATGAAAGGAGTGTCTCCTGTAGCGGTTCGGTAATGTACACCGTTGCGTGAGCTCGGGTAGAAGGGGTGTCACGGTCTCCCGGTGTGAGGACCGATTCACCGAGCAGCGCGACACTGCCAGTAAGCACGCCGATGATCTCCAAGTTCTTATCAGTATACAGCCCCCATCCAGAGACACCGAACCTTGGGTGCGTGTCTGCCAGTGCACCCACTGCGCCCAGAATTAGGAGGGTAATTCCGATGGTGAATACGACAAGCGATACCGGTGACTGGAGACGCTGGCGTAGCGGAGTCATCCACTCATCACCGCGTCGGCGTCTCGCTAATCAGTTTCGCCTTCGTGCTATCGAGCATTTTTGACAATCACTTAGCCCCTGTTAATTGGACGGTGAGTGGGACAACTGAATATCGAGCGCCTTCTGAATGATCTGACGCGCTACCATCGAACAGAGAAAGTACCAGACAATCCAGGTCGTCATAGGTCCGAGCAGCGGCTCTTGCCAACCGACCGCACCGGCGATGGGAACGACCAGCCCGGTCTCATTGGGGCCGAGGTGACCACCGCGGACCTTCCACCTGAGCCAGAGGAACACCGGGATAGTAAGGAGCATTATCCAGACCATCGGCCGGAATTGCAGTTTGAACATCCCGAGTTGGTCACCGACAGCTTCCATCTGTTCTGCTTGGATGTCTTCGACCACATCGTCGTCTCCGCGTTCCTTGGCAGCTTCCTTGCGTTCTTTCAATTCGGTTATCCGCTCCTGATACGCCCGCATTGTCTCGGTGTCTTGCAGCCGAGCCTGCAACATGGTCGAATACAGTCCGGTAACGACTGAGAGTACGATGACGACGGCGAAGAACGGCAGTGCGTCAGTGACTGGCGCGAGAAGTAGATCGTCGAACGACGCGATCATATCTCTGATGCCAGTGTTCCAGTAGCCGGCAAAGAGAAAGAGGGTCGCCAGTCCGGCCGCTTTGTCGTACCACGCCCACGGTTCGACATCTATGTCATTCGCCTCCGCAGTTGCCTCGGCCGATTCAGTCTGTCGGAGTATCTCCCCTACCCTGTCGGGATTAGCGACGCTGAATCCAGCACCGTCACTGACGAGGAGCCCGTCCCGGATGAGACGCCCCCATTCTTCACTGGACAGCGTATCGCTTACGTCCCGCCATTGTAGTGATTCGCTTCCGTCGTCACTGCGCTCGAACACCGTCGTGATAGCTTCACGCATCGCTGGGTCCTCGAGCACTGAGGCTACCCGTTGGTCTGGCATTCGCGTACCTGAATCTACGAGTAAGTCGTTATCAACCCTTCCGTTTTGCCGTCGCCACTCGGGAGCGGCTACGCCACCCGCTTTGTACGGACTGCTAACAATGGCTTTGTGGTTGTCACTGTACGCCAGACCTGGAGCTACTCCAGCAGCGTCTGTGCATTCAGATGTCGATATCGAGCACTTCCTCGGTCTGACAGTCCGGGCACGTGAGCTGGTACTGAATGTGTCCAGACCGGTGGTCCGTCTCGACGTGCGTCCGCCAATCACTGTGGAGGACTGTGTCGTGGAACCCACAGTTGCTACACGTCTGCTCTTTGTGCAGGAGACTCTGCGTGAACGCATCGACGCCCCGCTGGTGGGCCTCGGTAAACTTGCTCATCGCGTTTGCTGGGTAGAGCGACTGAAAATATAAATCTGGCGAGAACGTGTTACACGGTATCACGAGTCGAGAAGGCCACACAATGGGCCAACGTTACGCCTTGGGTTCGGCCCGATGAGAGACAACATCCCAATCCGAGGGAGAGAGTTCGTTCGCCTCGAAACCGTCGTGTTCCGGATAGGCGGTCAAGACGAGATACGTCACCCGGCCGGCGGTATACTCGACGAACGTGGCGATGTTGTCGCTGGCGAGACTTCCCAACCCATCAAGGAGTAACACCGGAACGCGCTCACCCACGTCGTAGGCCTCGTGACCGGCCAGTGCGACGACGAACCCCAACAACTCCCGTTCGCCCTCACTGAGGGCATCGAGCGTCGTCTCGCGCCCGTCGCGAGCGACGACGAGGTCGAACGTGCTGGTCAGGCGAGCCATCTCGAAGCCGGTATCGAATCGCTCGAACAGCTCTCCGAGCGCCGCCGAGAACGACTCCCGGAGTTCGCGTTTGACCTCGTCTTTGCGGTTTCGGAGTGCAGCTATTTCATCTGTGAGGTCGTCGTACTCCTCACTGAGCATCTGGCGTTGTTCGGCACGGGACTCGGCGTCGGCGAGTTCCTCACGTGCGTCTTCGAGTTCGGCTTCGGTGTATTTGATATCGCTCTCGATATCGGTGAGTCGGTCAGTTTCCGTCTCCACGGAGTCCGCAACGTCGTCGATGCGAGCCTCTAGGTCGGCCAACCGGTCACGGGCCCCAGCGAGGTCGTCGGTTTTCTCGGCGAGCGACGCTTCCAACTCGCCGATACGGTCGGTCAGGTCCGTTTCCCGTCGGCGAGCCGTGCGGACCTCGTCACGGCGAGTTTCGAGTTCTTCGACCCGCGTCTGGTATTCGGATTCCTCCTGTCGTAGCTCCGTGATTCGTGCGTCGAGTGCGTCGAGCTTATCTGTTATTTCGTCACGCTCTGTTTCCGTTCCACAGACCCAACATTCGACGCTGTCACCGAGGAGATCCCGAGACACGTCGGTCAGTAACTCGGTTCGGTCAGCGTCGAGTACCCGCTTGTTGGCCTCGAAGACGCCCTGTAACAGCTCTCGGTCCCGTTCGAGTGCGTGGAGTCGGTCGCGGACGCGCGCTAACTCCGACTCGATATCACCCGCGTCCGGCACGGTGTGCTCGGAGAGTTCCGTGCGGTTCTCGGCGAGTCGGTCTTCGACGCGCTCGACAGTCTGCTCCAGCCGGTCGATGCGTCGCTGCACGCGTTCCCGCTCGGCACGGAGGTCGCTCAGTTCCGCCCGGGTATCGGTGTCGCTGGTCTCGGCATCGAGCGACGCCCGTTCAGTTCGCAGCTCTTCCAGGTCGGCTTCGAGGTCAGTCACTCGTTCCTGCAGTTTCGGCAACCGCTCCGCCGCATCGTCTGCCCGTTCGAGTTCGCGTTCGACCTGCTCCCGTTCGGATTGCAGGTCGGCTATCTGGCTGTCGATATCCTCGAAATCCAGTGGCTTCGTGAGCAGCGGCTCCAGCGGTTCGTCGTCCCGAACTGCCTTTCGAACAGCGTTGTTCTCGTCGAGGAACGCAAAGAGGTCAGCACAGATGCGGTCGTATTCGGACGAGAGATACGGGTTCCCGCGGCGGCGAACCGCCGTGCCATCCCGTTCGAGTCGCACTTCGAACGTGTCGTCGTCAGTATCGAGTTCGACCAGGCCGTGGTCGGCACCTTCGGTAAGGGGGGTCTCGGTCCCCAACGCAGTTTTGATGCCGCGCAGAAAACTCGACTTGCCCTGCCAGTTGCTCGCTCGGACGGCGTTGACGCCGGGTTCGATAGCTTCGTCTGCGGTACGAATCCCGGCGATGTTCTCGACTGTGAGTTGCCACGTCATGTTCACAGTGCCGGCAAGAGGAGTGTCTCCATGAGGAACGGCCCATCGAGCAAGAGGCCCTGAGCTGCTTCAGCCGCACCATAGGGCGTAATAACCGCCGAGAGCGTATTCTTCCAGCTCTCGACAGTGCCGTCCTCCTCTTCGAGCGAGACATGCTGTTCACAGACGTACCCGCGTTCGACCGCCTCGTCGAACGGGACCCGGACCGAGCAGTCCGAACAGCCGAGCTTGACCTGAACGTCCACTTCAGCTGCTTCGGCATCGACGAGTCGTTCTTTTGAGGCGAGCGAGGAGAGGACAGACTGTGCCTTCTCTTCGGTTCGCTGTCGGGCGACTTCTACGGTATTCGCCTCCCAGTCTGTCTTCGCCTCGCCAGTGTCTTTCTCGGCATCGAGACAGCCCTTGAGGTGATGGCGCATCGTACTCCAGGAGATGAGTTCGCTCTCGATGCGCTCGATGTCGAGTCCGTCAGCAGCAAGCGCGGCCGCCAGTTCGTCACGCGCTACGTCGTCGTCACCGGTGAGGAGTTCGTACTCCCGGTCCAGATGGACGCCCAGCGTCTCGCGGTCCGCTTGTGCGTATAGCTCCTTGAGAAGTCGTTTGTTGAACCACTCTGTGAGCGATTTGTAGCCGTCGGCTGACCGACCGTCGCGGCCGGTCCAGCGAGTGACGAGATACTCGTCGAGAGAGTGGTCGGCCGACCCCGGCGCCGTGAGGTCGTACCGATCAGCCAGCGTATCGACCTTGCATCCCATACAGTTTCTATCCGTATGAATGGGGTCGCGACTATTAAACGTGCGTGCTGCCGTTTTGCGTGCTACCGCTTCAGTTGAATCAGCTACTCCGGATTCCCCAACCGCACAGTGAGTACAGGGGCATCCGCCGCTCGCACCACCTTCTCGGTCACACTACCGAGGAGATATCGGTCGACACCGGTCCGGCCGTGGGTCCCCATCACGATGAGGTCTGCGTCGGATTCATCCGAATAGTCGAGAATCCGTTTGAATGGATTGCCGCTCCAGACCGCAGTTTCGACGGCAACGTCGTCGTCGATAGCATCGGCGGTGTCACTCACAACCTGCTCGGCGTGTGCGGTGACCGCGTCCTCGTGCTCTTCGTTGACGAGCCCAGACGGCTGTTCTTGCTCGTGTTCCTCTCCGACCATCTCGGATTGTGCCACGCCGTCGTGTTCTTCACCGACCATACCGGAATGGACAGCATCAGTGTCTGCCACGAACAGGACGTGGAGCGTCGCATCGTACTGTCTGGCATGGTCTACGGCGTGTTCGAGCGCTGCGTCGGCTCCGTCGCTCCCGTCAGTCGGGAACAGAATGGTCTCGTACATGTGCCTTCAGTATCTATTTATCGGCCCCATATATAAAATTTTGTAGGTGTTAACAAGTCAGATAGTTTTTATATCCACGGCCTATTACTCCAACAGAGTTCGCTCGAGCGGTTGTCGTTCGAAGTATACCAGTTCGAGAAGGACGACCGACACGACGAGGGCTAAGACGACAACGAACGTCCCGAATTCCTGGGTCAGGAGATACCAACAGAGCGCACAGATAGTAGCTATCGCCCCGACGGTGCCCAGGGCCGGACCGACCGCAGACCAGCGGGAGTCAGAACGGTGTTGGAACGCGAGATAGCTACCCAGCCCGAATATCGTGACGAACGCGAGCGATGCGAACGAACTAATCGCATCGAGACTCCCGAACGCGGAGAGCAGTACCGTGAGTCCGCCCAACAGGGCGAGTGACCGAACGGGTTCCCCGCCCGATGTCGTCAGGCGACTCGGAAGCATCTCTTCGGTGGCTAACTGCCGAACTAGGCGGGCGGTACTGAACAGCGTCGCGTTGAGCGCGCTCGCCGTCGAAAATAAGGCGGCGATGCCTATCAGCAAGAAGCCTACCGTCCCGAAGACCGGCTCTGCAGCGACTGCGAGTGCCGTCTCGGCATCGGCTTGGATACGTGCCGCCGGGAGTAAGGTCGTCGTGACGAGTGCCACCAGCATATAGAGCGCCGTTACGAAGGGTATCGAGACGAAAATCGCGGTCCGAACCGTCTCTCGCGGGTTCCGAATACTCTCCTGGTCGAACAGCAGCAGTTCCCACCCTTCGAAGGCGACGAAAGCTATCGCCCCGGCGACGGCCGGACCGACACCGAACTGGTCGAGGCCGAGTGTCAACTGGCCACGCGTGACGCCGTAGTAGAGCCCGCCGCCGCAGAAGCCGAGCAGAATCAACACTTTGAGACCGACCAGCGTATCTTCGGTGCGGCCCGAGGCATGTGCCCCGAGCACGTTGATACCGATGAAGACCACGACGACAGCGGCCGAAACGAGTGGGCGAAGCGGGATGGGGCCGACCGTACTGCTGCCAACGAGACCGACGAAGTAACTCCCGAACGCGTAGGCGTAGAGCCCCATCGTACCGACGTAGCCGATGACGAACGTCCACCCCATCATCCCGGCAAGGGTCGTGTTTCCGGTGACTGTCTCGATGAGCGCGACGGGGCTCGTCGGTTCCGGGACGACCGCGTTCAGTCTGACGAAGGAGTACCCGGCAGCGAGAGCGACAACCCCCGACACGAGGAAGGCAAACCATGCGGCGGTGCCAGCCTGTGCGGCGACTACGCCCAACACGGCGAAGATGCCGCCACCGACCATCCCGCCGACGGCCATCGCGACGGATTCACTGAGGCCGATTCGGTCGCCCATATCCACAATTTATATTCTACTGACAAATGTGTTCCTGCGGTGCGGTCGTCGAAAGCCCCGACACCCGTCGCTAGTCTACAGAAAACAATGCATTGTCCTGACCAAGCCACTGTATGAGCAGCGAGACAGCGCCGCTCGACGTACGGGCATTTGGCATCGCGTGTGGCCTTCTCTGGGCAGGCGGCGTGGTCGCGCTTGGCCTCACTGCCCGCGTCGGCTGGGGGCAACGGTGGGAACAGTTGTTGGCCGATGTCTACCGAGGATACGACGAGACAGCAACCGGGCTCGTCGTCGGCGCGAGCTGGGCTTTCCTTGATGGCCTCAGCGGTGGGCTGGCGTTCGCGTGGCTCTACAACAAGCTGGCTACGACACCCCGGTAAGCCCAGCAAACAGGTCTGTCGGTCCGTCGAGTTGCCAGTATGTAGACACTATATTTGTTCGTTCGTTCCGAATCACACCAGTATGCAGGAGCAGTCCCGACGAGCAGACGGACCCAAGCTAGTGTCCGCCATAGCACACACGCCTGCACAGCCAGCCCCGCTGGGGCCAGGGAGCGAGCCGGAGTGAGCGGCCGTGCCGGGCACAGATGTCCTCTTGGGTGTCGCGCTGACGGTTCTGGCGTGGGGGGCGCTTTCGTACACGGTCCTCCGCGGCCGTCGCACCGTCGAGCGTCTCGCTGAAGCCCGGACGACCCAACGAGAGGAGAGCGCCGATGGCTAGCGATGCCGAAGGAGGTGCGGACTTCGCTCGCGAACTAACCCTGCTGGACGTAACGTTCATCGGCGTCGGGGCGATGATCGGCGGGAGCATCTTCGTGTTGAGCGGGCTCGCTGCCGGTGAGTCCGGCCCCGCATTGATCCTCGCGTTTGCGCTGAACGGCTTCATCACCATCTTCACGGGGATGGTGTACGCCGAACTCGGCAGCGCCATCCCGGAACCGGGCGGGGGCTATCTCTGGGTTCGGACGGCACTGGGCCGCTCGCAGGCGTTCCTCTCGGGCTGGATGAGCTGGTTCGCCCACGCCGTCGCCGGCTCACTGTACATCCTCAGTTTCGGCTCGTTCGTCACGCTCATTCTGACAGAGTATTTCGGGATTACGCTCGGACTCGGTGACACACAGCTCCAGCAGGGTTTTGCGATTGTGGCGGCAGCCGTCTTCACCTATATCAACTACCGCGGCGCGAAAGAGACGAGTCGCGCGGAGAACCTAGTCACGTTCCTGCAATTGCTCATCATCGTCGCGTTCATTGTCGCCGGCGTGGCGGCGATGTTCCGACGCCCACAGATTACAGCGGCGAACTTCGAGCCGTTTTTTCCGAACGGTGCCGGTGGGGTCTTCCTGGCGATGGGGCTGACGTTCATCGCATTCGAAGGCTACGAGATTATCGTCCAGTCGGGTCGAGAAGTGGTGAACCCGAGGGAAAACATCCCGAAGGCGGTGTTCTACTCGATGTTCGTCGTGGTCACCATCTACGTGCTGGTTGGAGCTGTCCTCATTGGTGGTGTCGAACTGACCCCGGAGCTGCTGGAAACCGCCCGTACGACCGATAGCATCGGCGGTAGTACGGTCGAGGCGTTGCCAGCTGACCCGACGGGGTGGCAGGTACTGGGTCATCTCGGTGAGTTCGGGCTTGCACAGGCTGCCGGTCAGTTCCTGCCGTTCGGGACGCTCATCATTCTGGTGACCGGCATCCTCTCGTCGCTGGCCGCACTCAACGCGACGACGTTCTCCAGTTCCCGCGTTGGGTACGCGATGGGTAAAGACAGCGTCTTCCCCGACGCATTCGAGCGGATTCACCCGGACCACCAGACGCCGCACATCTCCATCGTCCTAAGCGGCGCACTCATCGCTGTGATGGCCGTCTCACTGCCGCTGGCACAGGTCGCAGCCGCCACCGACCTCATGTTTCTCCTCCTGTTCCTGCAAGTGAACTACTCGATGATTCGCATTCGCCGCGAACAGGGAGAGGAACTCGAATACGGCTACATCTCGCCGTACTTCCCGTACGTCCCTATCGTCGGAATCCTCACGAAGCTCTTTCTGGCGATCTACTTTTTCAACTACAGCCCGCTGGCGTGGCTGCTCGCTGTCGGCTGGATTCTCACCGGTCTCGTGGTGTTTCTCGTCTACTCGCAGGGCCGGATTCGGCGGACAGAACTCGCGTCCGAGGTGCGGGTCCTCTCAGAAGAACGCAGCGCCGCCGGACGACCGAATCAGATTCTCGTCCCGATTGCGAATCCCGATACCGCCCACCGGCTTCTCGAATTGGCGACGACGCTGGCTCGCCAGACCGACAGCGAGCTGCTCGTCACGACAGTTGTGACGATTCCCGTCCAAACACCGCTGGAAGAGGGTGAATCCTACGTCGAGAACGAACGGGAGTGGCTCGACGAGGCGCTAGCGGGCGTCCCGGACGACGTGCCTGCTCACCGGACGGTCACCATCGGTCGAACGGCCGGCCGGAGCATCGTCAGTCTCGCTCAGCAGTACGACAGCGATCAGGTGTTGCTTGGCTGGCGAGGGCAACGCCGGCGGCGTGAGTACGTCCTGGGCTCGACCATCGACTACGTCGTCGAAGAGGCGCCCTGTGACGTCGTCGTCGCGAAATCGAGCGGTACCGAACATCCACGGCGGGTGCTGGTGCCGACCGACGGCGGGCCCCACAGCGAGCGAGCCGAGGGAATCGCAGGGGGGTTCGTCGAGGCCGTGGACGGCAAACTCACGCTGCTCACCGTCGGGCCGGACGCGCCCGTCGGGCAACCGTATCTCGACTCGCGCCAGTCGATGCTCGAAGCGCAAGGAATAGCGGTTGACGCCGAGCTGTTGGACGGTGCCGATGTGACCGACACAATTCTGGCCTATGCTAGCGAGCACGAGGTCGATACGATAGTGATGGGGGCGACCCGTCAGGGACTTCTGAGTCGTGCCCTCTTCGGGGACGTGCCTGAGACAGTTGGAGAGCGATTCGACGGTGAAGTGTTGCTAGTGAGGCATTATCAGCCCACACGGTCGCTCGTTCGAGCGTGGTTCCAGCGGTGGCTCGGCGAGCGGCGGGTACCGACCGTATCGAAGTAAAGGTCGTGAGACTCGGCAGTGGGTCAGAGTGGGATACTACTGGGAAGAACGGCTATCAGGAGTAGCCCCCAGAGACGTACACATGCGTCTCCCCGACATCGGGACGCTACTTCCGATTGTCGAGTGGCTCCGCGAGTACGAGCCAGGGTGGCTGCGAGCGGATCTCGTCGCCGGTCTCACGGTCGGTGCTGCAGTGGTTCCCGAGGGAATGGCCTATGCCGCACTCGCCGGTCTCCCGCTTGAGACGGGGCTCTATGCGAGTCTCGCCGCCGTGACAGCGTACCTGGTAGTCGGGACCTCGAAACAGGTCATCGTCGGACCGACCTCCGCGCTGGCAGTGCTACTTGCGACCCAGGTCGGTGCGGTGGCAACTGGTGGGGCAGCGTACGTGACGCTCGTCGGCGTCACGACCCTTCTGGTGGGAGCAATAGCGTTCGTCGCGTGGCTGTTTCGGCTGGGCTTCGTCATGAACTTCATCTCCGAGTCGGTGCTGACTGGCTTTTCCGCTGGTGCAGCCCTGTTTATTATCTCGACACAGCTGCCTACACTACTCGGACTCGACAGCGCCAGTGGGCAGTTCTACGAACGAATCTGGTTCGTCCTGAACAGCCTCGCTGCCATCCAGCCGCTAACGGCCGCCGTCGGCGTCGGGACGGTTCTGTTGTTGCTGGCCGGTGAACGGTACGCCCCACGGCTTCCGTCAGCACTCATCGTGGTGGCGCTCGCTATTGCGCTGGTTACCGTGACGGGCATCGAGGAGCAGGGAGTGACAGTCGTCGGCGCGGTCCCGAGCGGCCTGCCCGTACTCGCTGTGCCGACTACAACACTGTCGACTGTCGTCCAATTACTCCCGGTGGCACTGGCGTTGTTCATCCTCTCGTACGTCGAAGGGATGGCCGCTGTCGAGACGTTCGCCCAGCGGCACAAGTACCGTGCCGACCCGGACCAGGAACTGCTCGCGACGGGACTGACGAACACGCTGTCGGGACTCGCACAGGGCTTCGTCGTCGGGGGCAGTATGTCACGGTCGGCGCTGAACGATGCGGTCGGTGGCCGAACGCAAGCGATAAACGCGATTGTCGCCGTCGTGCTCATCGTCGTGTTGGTATTTTTGACAGGCTTACTATCCGCGCTTCCCGAGGCGACACTCGCTGGCGTGGTCATCGTCGCAGTGACGAAACTGGTCGACGTCGCCGAACTGCGACGGCTATGGCGGGTCGACCGAGGGGAGTTTCTCACAGCCGCAGTGGCGCTTACGAGTGTGCTCGTCGTGGGCCTCCTCTATGGCGTGTTCGTCGGGGTCGTCATCTCTGCACTGGTCGTACTAGGCCGAGCGACGTATCCACACACCGCAGAACTCGGACGAGACACCACGGGAGGCGAGTTCACCGACATTGACCGGCATCCCGCCGACGAGCGAGTGCCCGGGGTACTCGTCTACCGTGTCGACGCGGAGCTGTTCTTCGCAAACGCACCCACGGTACGACACGATCTGCTGGAGCGCCTTGACGAGCGCGACGAGCAAGTCCGGCTCGTAGTATTCGACATGCGGTCCTCACCGACGATCGATCTGACCGCAGCCGATATGTTTGCGGATCTGCACGAGCGGTTGGCTCACCGAGGCATCGACCTGCGGCTTGCCGAGGCCGACGGGGCCGTTCGAGACGTGCTTGCGCTGTCTGCGTCGGCCCATCCCCTCTGTGAGACGCCCGTCAACGAAGGCGTGGCAACCACGATTGAGTCGTGGCAACGTAGCCAGGAACAGTGATGGCTACTGGTGACGCAACGGCAGTCGAGAATCGCTCATCGTGTCGTGTCCGAGGCCACCAATTCCTCCGTTTCGAGGGGCAACGCGTACGTAACTCGCAGGAGAACTGCGACAATCGATACACTTTAGCCATGGCCGTCTCTTAGATATATCCGATCAGATACTTGTCTATACAGACAGGAGTGACGCCGCCGGCCGGGGCACTCAATCTCGCGCTGGACATCGCCACAACGTACAACAGTGCATTGCATACAGTACGCGTCGTCGATATCGGTAGCCTCGCCGTGGACGAAGACAGCGATAGATAGCTCATCGAGCGGGCGCTCGAAGCGAACGGTGAGCGGGCGATCGGTGATATCCGAGAGCGAGCGGACGAGATCGACATACCGGTCGAATCGGCAATCCGCTATGGGCGTGCATAGTTGAGATATCGCCGCGTAAGCTACCGACGGCGGCGCTCAGTCGTCTACTGCCGGTGTCTCGAACTCGTCCTCGAAGTCGGCGTCAGCCGAACCTGTGGACCCGCGCACATCGCCATCACGCCACGTCCCGCGGCGGAACCACAGCCACGCGATAGTCGCACCCGCGATATTTGAGATGAAGAACGCAATCCAGATGCCACGGACACCGAAGATAGCGTCGGCGAACGGAATCGAGAGGCGATATTGGGACGCGACGTACGCGATGGGGAGTCGGATAACGGCGAGGGTTGTGACGGAGATAGCGGCAGCGACGAGCGTCTTCCCCGCGCCGCGGAACCCGCCAGTAAAGGCGCGCATGATGCCGATGAACCCAAAGGAGAGCGAGACGTACCGGAGGAACGTCGCCCCCTCGGTGATGACGGCCGAGTCGTTCGTGAAGACAGCGACGATAGGCTCTGGCACGAGGAATATCACGACGCCCATGAACGCGAGGATGGCAAACAGCCCCTTGGCTGCGAGATAGTTCGCTTCCTCGGCGCGGTCGTATTTCCCAGCGCCGATGTTCTGGCCGCTCATCGTCTCGACACCACGGGCAACGGCGATTGCTGGCAGGAAAATGACCGAGAACACGCGGGTCCCGATACCGAACGCCGCAACGACCGTCGTCGAGAACAGGCCGACGACGATGAGCAAGGCGTTGATGGAGAGTGCCCGGCCGGTTCCCTCGATGCTTGCCGGGACGCCGATTTCGAGGATCTTTTTGAGATACTGGAAGTCGGGGACAAGGTCCGAGACGTGAATCTGGATGCCACGGCTCCCCGAGAGCATGATCGCGAGGCCGACGGCCATCGCCAGACTCCGCGAGAAGACGGTCGCGACGGCCGCCCCCTGGATGCCCAGCTCGGGGACGGCAATCGGGCCTACGTCCCACCCGTTAATCAGGAATGGGTCGAGGATGACGTTGAGGACAACCGTCCCCAACATCACGAGCATCGGCGTAATCGTGTCGCCGGCGCCGCGCATCAGGGAGATGAACACGAAGAAGCCGAACATGAACGGCAGTCCGAGTGCGATCACCTCCATATAAGCCGTCGCACCGGGGAGCACACTTGGCGATGCCCCAAGGAACTCCAGGAACGGCCGGACGAACGGATACGCGACAAGCCCGAGTATCAACGACGCAGCGAAGGCGAAGGTGAACGTCTGGGACGCCGCATACTCTGCTTTTCGCGTCTCCTCAGCGCCAGTATGTTGGGCCACAAGAACACTCCCTGCTACTGATAGGCCCATCCCGAGAGAAATGAGCAAGAAGACCATCGGGAACCCAAAGGAGATGGCCGCTAGCGCATCCGTCGAGTAGCGACCGAGCCAGAAGGTGTCCGCGAGGTTGTAGGCCGTCTGGAGCAAGTTCGTTATGACGATGGGCAGGGACAGATACACCAACGGTTTGAGGATATCCCCATCGGTGAGGTTCAGTTCGTCCTGTCCTTTGAACAGGCTCACGCCGCCACCTCCGAGCCGGGCGTCCAGCCCAGATGCAGGGTCAACGATTGTTCGATAGTCTCGCGAGTCCGCCCGGTCCGCTCACCGAGCGCCACTGAGCGGACGTGCGCGCCGTTAATCATCGTGGCAACGAGCCGGGCTACTTCTTCGGGGTCGGCATCGTCGAAGTATCCCGCCTCGATGCCGTCGCGGACGGCCGTCTCGACGACGGTACGGACGACTTCGTCGAGTTCGACGAACCGCTCGCGAAAGAGATCGTGATAGGGTGCCTGGGCCTTCAGCTCCATTAGCGCGACCGGGAAGTCGTCGTGGTCGGATGAGGACTCCTCGAATACGGCGTCGAGGAAGTCTGTCAGGCGGTCGCGTGGGTCTCGTGCCTCGCAGGCCAGACGCGATTCGAATCGGTCCAGTAGGTCGTCCAGAAAGGCGTTCAGCAACTCTTCTTTGGTGTCGAAGTGGTAGTGAATAGCCGCCGAGGTCACCGACGACTCGTCGGCAATGCGTTGCATCGTGAGGTCGGCGTAGCCGTGCTCGCAGAGTGCACGCCCCGTCGCCTCGATGATTTCGGCAGTGCTCTCAGAACTCATGCTACTCCAACTTACTGACTAGTCAGTTAAGAGAGTTTTGACTAACTAGTCAGTCAGTTCAGCGGATTAGGTCGGACAGCTGCCACGGGCCGAGGACGGACGACGGCTATCAGTAGCATCTGCTGGCCGAGTGGATCTTACCGTATCACAACATGTGGATCGCTCTGTCGACGTAGGATTGCTGGAGACAAACTCTTCTGGATAGAGAAAGCAGTCTGGAAACTGTTTTCAGACGGCGTTCAGGGCGATTCGACGAGAGCGAGAATATCTGGCGCTCTGTATACTCTGTTGCGCTCTTTGTCAGTCAATTCTACGATGATTCCGTCTTCACTGAGCCTCTCAATCGCGTCGTAGACTGCCTGCCGTGAGCGACCGGTCGCATCGATGGCCCGTGGAGCTTTGAGATATGGCTCTTCGAACAAATGGTCGATGACATCCCGGACTGCAGGGCTGTTCGGGAAACGGCTTCGGTAGTCCGCACGGAGCGCGACGAGTTCGATACCACACTGATAGGCATCAATAGCCTGTTCGGCAATCGCGTTCAGGACGAACGTGATCCACGACTCCCACTGGCCATGCTGGCTCACCGCGAGGAGACGGTCAAAGTACTCCGTTCGATAGTGGTTGAAATACGCCGAGAGGTAGAGATACGGTTCTGAGAGCAGGTTTGCCTGATACAGTTGGAGCATAATGAGGAGTCGTCCCAATCGGCCATTCCCATCGCGGAACGGATGAATCGTCTCGAACTGGTAGTGTGTAATCGCGATATCGATCAGTGGGGGATAACTCCCATTTCTAATGTATGAGAGCAACTGATCAAGGAGTAGTGCGACGCTGTTTGGATTTGCCGGGACGAATCGAGCGTTTTCGACGTGGTTATCCGGGCCGATCATGACTGGGATATCATCGCGAATATCACCCGGGCGCTTGTTCTCACCACGGACATCAATGAGTAATGAAGCATGGAGCTCACAGAGGAGTTCTTGATCTATCTGTCTGCCATCATCCAAGGCGTTGAAGCCCGTCCGGATTGCTTCGACGTAATTATACGCTTCACGGATGTCCCGAAGGTTGGCTGCTGAGCGCTCAGGATCGTCGTCGAGATTGTGAAGAACGATATCCGAGACAGTGACATCAGTCCCTTCAATCTGCGAACTCATCGCCGCTTCCCGGACGACAAACGGCGCGATGAGAAGGTTCTCGTTCTCGATGTCGTCGTAGAGTGTCGAGAGCTGTCCGAGAGCATAGCGTGCATCCCCGTAGGCACGGAGGATATCGTCACTGTATGTGAGCTCAGGTGGGAGTCCAGCAGGCTGGTAGCACGGAATATCCTCGTATGGGTCAATCCATCCCGGTCCGTTATCAAAATCATCGGGATTCATTTGACTAAGCAACTGTACCGGAGTAGTTTAATCTGTCGAAAACCATTTAAGCAGATTAATAGCTGAAAATTATTCTTATGAGTCTATCTAGTTCGGGTTGATTTGACTTGACTACATCCATCGCGGTCAGTATTCAATTTCGTGGCAGCTACGCTTACGAGCTAGCCAGCTCCCGGAGACGCTGTGGCACCCAGGTCCCAGAAGCGGTCGATGGTCCAATGCCCGAAACCATACTACCCCAAAGTGGTTGAAATGTACAGACTTTGCCGAGTGTATGTATCCACCGGGCGGGCGGCTGTCGCACAGTATGCAGTGTCGCGTCACTACTGCTGATGACGGCGGATCTCATCGCGAACGATGGTCCGAATGTCCTGCTCGGGGAGGCTTGTATCAATGGGGAGATCCGGTTTCTCTAGGGGTTCGAGTTCTTGTGCGGCAGCTTGGAGCCGCTCGTCTCCGGCTTCAGCGTAGAAATACAGGTCCCGGCGATCATCGTAAAGAGCCCGCAATGTTGACTCAGCGACGGGCGTTCCGTCAGCTGCCTCAGCGTAGGAGTAGCCTTGAGCGACGCGTTCGAGCGCCCGTCGAATAGTCAGGAACTCGTCAGCGTTGACCTGGAGGTAGCCATCTTCAACGTCGAACCCTGCTGGAGGCCGTCCAGTCCATCGGCCGGCATCTTTCGCAGCGTCGATACCAGACTGAATCCGGCGAAGCTTCTGTTTGTGTTCTACGCGAGCGAGGTCACCCATCACACCAGCAATTAGCTGACTCACCGCTCTGTCGACGAGGTCATCATCAAGGCTGAGTTCGAGCCCGACTTCCAGATCTTGAATCCCGGTTTCATGCCTGAGACAGAACTCGAGAAACTCGTGGATTTCGCCGGCGCCGAGTCTGGAAAGACGAGAGAGTTCGTGGACGATGACAACGTCCAAGGCTCCGTCTTCAATATCCGAACGGAGACGCTGGTATTCCTCACCCCGGTCGGTTTTTGTCCCACTAATGATGTCTGTGTAGGCGTGAATCTCCGGTTCGTTGTACGAGTGGTCGGCGAACTCCTGCAGTTCGTCGAGCTGACGTTGTGGGTCTTGGTCTGTAGTCGAGACACGGGCATAGATGCCGATCTCGGGCATATTTCTGCGGCCTCAACCGAGTGTATAAGTTATCCACCTTTTGATGACTCCAGTAACTGTCACGGCGCAGCAGCACCGATATTATCATTCGATCCAGCAAACGGGATATCGATTTCGAGCCCATCGTAGGTCAATAACGGCTTCTTCGCCTGCCCAGAGCCACCTCCCTCGAACTCAATAACACCGATCGATTCGAGTTCAGTGAGATTCCGATGGACCTGTTTGTAGTCTCGGTCGACAAGTTCAGCAGCCTCACGAATACTTTCAGGGCCGTGTTCTGAGATCGCCTCTAGTAACTGCAGATTCTTTGGGCTGAGGAGCCGGCTAAGTTCGGTGTACGATTCGAAATTGAGAACTGGTTGGACATCTTCAAGGTCCTTCCCTTCCTGTGCAGCCTTGATGCGACTGCGAGCACGCTGATCGAGACGGTCGCGTTCACCGACGGTGACTTTGAGCGTTGGCATAGTGTAATCCTCCTTGAAGCGTTCTATGATGACCAGTCCCATGAGACGGGAGATAGTTCTTCAGCTTCCTCTTTGAACTGGTCGTACAGCGTGAGCATCCCGGGGAAATCGATATATTCGACATCGGTCTGGGTGTGGCGCTCGTGTCCTTTCTGTTGTTCGTGAGCGTTGTCGTATCGGATGATGGTATCGCCACCAACTTCGCCGAGATGCAGACTGTAGTCCCAGCCACACGGGTACTTTTTATCGTCAGTCTGTCGGATGGTCACTGCAACAACGTAGCCGTCTTCGACATCCCGCCAGTCTTCGATTGTCGTATAGGACGCCATCCGCTAGCCTATGTTATTACCTCCATAGACATAAGCCTATGGAGGAAGCCCCATAGGAGAGTGCAACGGTTCTGACCGAAAGATTCTGCGGTGACGGTTGGATTGATAAACTGGCCGGGTTTTGACTGGGCCGTAGGAAGGACTACCTTCTTGCGCTCGTTTCCTCCCTGCACGCTCTTCGATCGCATCGCTCCCTGGAGAAGGGAGCCTATTGCCAGCCCTGATTAAATCCGAAGTTACACCACATTTCAGACTAATTCCCGTCAAAACTGTCGGTCAGCGAGGCCTGCTCGGAGCCATGCAGGTAATCCTGCACAGTCTCCGAGAGCACCTGTTGCTCAACCGCTAAAACGGCGTCCATGTGGTCACGGGTGAACCGATACGTGTGATTCTCGACTTGCTCACAGGCTCCGAATTCGACAAGAAAATCAAATACTAATTCCAACTCGGTGAGGCCGACGTTGTGCTTCGGTGCGAAATAGTCACGAACCTCGGTCCGACTAACCTCTATCCCATCGTCGTGGTCTAGTGCTTGCTCACCCCATACGTCGGCGACCGCCATGGCCAGCACTTCATGCTCCATTCCTTCGGTCAGCATGAGCTGGTCGGGCGGGTTCTCGGGTAATTCTATTCCGCGCCGCAAAAGCGACTGTAGATTCCCCGAATCGTTGAACTCACCCGCGAGTGGTCGAAGTTCACCACCATAGTCCTGCGTCATCAGCACGGCATGGTTCGTCAGCTCGTCAACAGTATCTGCGAACTGCGTAGACTCCTCACGCACCTCCTCCAAATATTCCTCGTCCATGTCTTGATAGATGATGATTGGCTCAACAGCCGTTACGGTTCCACTGAGTCCAATCCGGTCACGGACCTGGGCGGCTCGTAAGGCCTCCTCCGCGGCCTCGATATCGATGCTTGCACACTCCCGCATCTGTCGGATATCGCGCCCATCAATATTATTCCCGCTCTTAATCTCCGCGAGCACACAAGTCTCCCCGTCGTACAGTACAAAATCTGGCTCTGCAGTCACACCGGTTCGCGGGTTACTGATTTCCGGGAAGAACATCGGAATACGGACACCATGATTGTAGAGCGCCGGCGTCGCTCGTTCGGTGACAGCGGAGTAAAAGAGATTGTACGTGTTGACTTCGCGCCGTTGCCGTACCCCCTCTGTCACCTCATCCATAGCTACTGTATTGCCACCGGATTATGCGATTTGCTCAGCGAGTACGTCGAGTCCAAGTCGTCGTAGACATCCCGAACGAAAGACCGTAGTGAGAGTGCAGTCGTCGACTCACGGGCGTAGAGAATGATGTTCGGTGGCTCAAGCGCTACGTCAAATAGTTCGTCGTGGTCGGTATCGTAAACCCGGATCTTTCGTTGCTCATCACGAATACCGTAGCGGTATTGATTGCCGTTCAGGATATTTTCCTCTAAATCAGCTATCAGTTCTTCGTTCGTCGCCTGCTCTCGGTCGGGGTCGGTGAGTTCGACTGCGGTGAATCCGTCAACAGTGAAGCCGCTATCGAGTTCTTGCCGCACCGGAGCATGTTCGACTTCGAAACTCTGCCGGTCCAGCTCCTGGTATCCGGCTGTGAGACCCATTATCGTATCTACAGCTTTCCCTTCGGAGCCACGTTTGACAGACCGCATCGTTACCCGGCCCTCATTCGTATTAGAGCCCTGGATGGCAGTTGCCGGGGAATTGGTCTGGTCGAACTCTATCCGAGTGGGTTTGGCGTCAAAGGTCTCCTCCGCATCTTCGAGGTCATTTTCCTCCGCCCCGGAGAATATGAGCGTCGCATCTCTTTCCCGGTTCGGAGCGTGATACTTTGCAGTGAAGCCGGACACACGCGCATCTTTCACCTCATCGGTCAACTCTCTCAGGTCGTCAGCAGAGAGATATAGCCGTTCGACACACGGTAGATAGTTGAGTAGATTCTCGATTGTCTTATCCCGCCAATCGCTGTGAACAGTCGTAAGAACCCATAGATAGCCGTCTTTTGCCACGAAAACAAACTCATCCTCCCGATTCTTCGCTGGTGTAGAAATCCCGACCAGCGAAATATCCTCATCGATTACCTGCTCCGAGAAAGTGTGTTCACCAACGTAGTTTTCAGCATGTCCGGTTATACCATCGTTCTCCGCGATGTACGTCACCCACTGATCCAGTTCTCCAATGTCGTAATCCTGATTGTCGCAAAGATAGATGTTGAGGTCAGTTTGCCCCCCGCTGCGAGTTGTCTTGGATTCCATCTCCTCACCGCTCGTAACAACATATTGGATAAGTTCATCCAGGACTTCTCGCGTGGATTTATCCTCGATGTCTGAGGGGGCAATGTCCATACTAAAGTCGACTCCGTACCATTGATTTATTGTCGAACGGGTTCTATCCTGCGAATCTATCTTAACATGGAAACTATATGAGTAATAAATTTGTTCACGAATATCTAACAGTTCTGGCGATGACCGAGGCGTTTCTGGAGTGGCTCGGCGAGCCGACGTTCGGCTGTGAATACAAGTAGGCGACAGACCAGGAGGTCTACGAGCGTGGCCGTAACAATGTCCGTAGCAGCCTTCAGCCGGTGGGTTGTAGTCTGATAGCCCTTTAGAGAAGCTCGATACCGACCAGAACAAAGGTCAGAATTACGAGAACCACTGTCAAGACAGTCAATAACCAGGTGAGTCTCGTCACCCGACTTTGCAATGTCAGATTCTCATCGGTGGCTGCTAACCGTGTCCGACTCTCGATTGAAGATACCAGTGAATCGATTTTGTTCGACACCATTTCACGCCGCTCGTCAACCTGCTCAAAGGTCTGTTCAGCACTGCTCTCAAAATATTCTATCACAGAGTGTGATCTGTCTCCAGTGTCGAGTGTGGCTGAATCCGACGGAGCAATAGCTGTATCATACGGGACTTCACTGGTAGAGTTCTCATCAACTTCGCCACCGAGATCGTCTTGTAACGCTTGATATTCAGCCTCAAATCGAGTCCGGAACTCTGTGTATTCGATTTGCAACGCTTGAATCTGCTCAGAGACCGGTAGCACCCCATCGACATCTGTCTGACTTGATGACAACGCTAATAGCTCATCGCGAGCATCACTGGCCTTCTCATCGAAGTCGTGAAATTTGCGCCAGCGAGAGTCCGCCCACGTTTTGAGCCGGTAATACCGTCTCAGTGAATCAAATTCAGCAGCCCAGCCCGGTGGGAAGATTAGCTCATCAAATGGTTCTGCATCTGGATGAGCGTCCCTTCGGACTGCGGATAGGCCATCGAAGGGCTGCATAAGGATTCTCGGACAAACAAATACACCACCTCTAATCAGCGACAGCAGCCCGCCAGTTTGAAAACCAAAAGCTGAGAGCGACGAACCTATCTCATGCAGTCTGTCTATGATATCAGCCTTCTCGATTTCTTCTGTTTCTGGAATCAACGGTTCCTCGCCCTCCCACTCAGCATAGTATACACCACTGTGACCCGTCTCTTCATGATCTACCAGGGTCGGAATCTCCGCTAAGGGCTCCGAAAGCTGTGATTGCGGCTTCTCTATCTGGCGATTGTTTTCGCCAGTGAATAGTGACTGTATTTGTTCCTGCGAGAGGATAGCATAGGTTGTCACATCGAGGATGCCCCTTGCTTTACCTTGCACCAGAGTCCGTACCGATTCAAACGGTTCTGAGTCTTCGAGCTCATTTTGCTGGTTGCCTGCAACTCGATGATACCAGCCTCCGGACCCACCAAGTCTCGGACCGCCGTACTCCTCTGGTTCTGCTCCATAAAGCTCTGTGAGGGTAGTGAGCAGTTCGTTTTCATCAGATTCATCTACAAAATCCCAAAAAACGAGTGCAGCAAAGCCGATGTCATCTGCATTGCCTACATCGCTCATGATTCCGATCGGTTTTCGATCAAGGCTGGGACCTCATTCTACTCCCCCACCGCCTCTTCCACAATCTCGATTTCCTCCTCGGTCAGCCCGTACAGCTCGTAGACGATTTCGTCAATCAACTCGTCCGTCCGCTCGATTTTCCCTTCCAGCTCGTCGGCTCGCTCCTTCGTCTCGATGTAACTCTCCAGCCCGTCCCGAACCTCGTCGACAGCGGGCAGCGTCAGCTGCCGCAGCCGGTCGACCAGCGAGTATGTAATCGTCGCCGTCTCGCGAAACTCACCAAACCCACCGGCTTTATCGACGGCCACCGGGACGAACGCCTCAATCAGGTCAGCCTCGGTCTCGGAGAGGTCCGTAATCCGCAGCGCCGGCAGTGGCTCGGTCTCGGTATACGCATCTTTGCCCTTTTTACTTGGGTCCGGTTTGTAGCGTGCGGTGAGCCGAATCTCGACCGTCGTGTCGGACTCACGATTGACCACGGCCTCACCCACTTTGAGATTGGGCCTCTCTTCAACGGTCTGTTGAAGGACTGTGTCGGCGGAACCTTTGGGCGGTTGAGTAAGTCCAATGTCAGCAAGGGTTGGACCGTCAGAATAAGAGCCGAAGTGGTCCCGAAGCGAGAGATTCAGGTTACTTAATTTATTCTGAAGCCGAAGCATTTCATCTGCCAAATTTTCCATAGTTGCTCGTGCTGCTGAATCTGCTCCCCCTTCAATAGCAAGAGTGGTCAGTATGGAATCTATATCCAGTTCCCCGCTTATGCATTGCCTGACAGAGCTTTCAGACACTTCTGAGCGTGCATCAGATTGCCGGATATTGGGGAATGGTAGCTCACGTAGCCCAGTTAGCGTTACCTGACGAAAATCGTCTTTTGAAGCAGAAAGCTCGACGTTAAAGTGCCACCAAGAAAGGAGAGTACTGTTCAATATAGTTAGTAAAAACTTCTCAGAGAACTCCTCAGATGTGAAAATATACACGTCTTTCTTAGAGACAAAAAACTCAGATGAATACGTTCCAAGTAACCGGTCATCCCGACTGACTAATCTTCGAACCAATAATCGGCTGCCCTCAAATACTTCTTTTGACGGAGGACACTCATCCAATAGCTCCCAATCTGCAGAGTCATTGGCACCAATAGTCTCATATCTCGAATAACTGTTCGTACAGATTGGTGTGTCTGCAGTTTCACTCTCGATAGCCTCATCCGTAACAAGGACACCCCTTGTTGATTCTGTGTGCTCTCCTAGAGTGTCTTGTCCTCCAATTCGGTTGTAGAGCGAGATAAAATCTCTACTGAGCGCGATAAAACCGATTTCTTGCCACTGCTTCACTGGAACGCCAGTGAGTTCGAGATTAGCAACTGCCACCTCAGGATCTAAACGTGTGCCACTTAAATTTGCGATATCACACTCGTCTCCTTCACGACCTTTTTGCCAAACAAAGATACCCGTATCCACGTATGCATCTTCGAAAACATCGTATGGTAAATTGACCAGCGTCTGCAGCGCGCCATCGGATAACAAAAAGTCCCTGACCGAATCATAATCCGGACCCGTTTCCCATGATGTTGGGGCGATGAAAGAAAGATACCCACCTTCCCGCGTGAAATCGCCAGCCCTCACGATGAACTGAGAATAGAGGTCATTTGTAACGTCAGGATTGATACAATCCGCAACCTCACCTGGTATTTTTGCGTACGGTGGATTTCCGGCTACTGCATCAAACCCAGCACCCTCTAACCGCTCCCCACCCGACCCGAAGAACACCTCGGGGAACTCCAGCTCCCAATGGAAGAAATCCACCTCTTCAGCGGTCGCCTGCGCGCTTTTGAACCAATCCTCTTCCTGAATCTCAGCCCACTCCTCACCGTCCTCGATCGCACCCGCCATCTCTTCATAGACGCCCTCGGGTACGTCCAGCCCGAACTCTTCGGCGGTGTGCACGTTCGCAATCTCGAAGAGTCTCTTATATAGCGGGTCATCGCGAATCTTGTCGTAGATCGCCTCCATCGACTTGATATCCTCGTAGTTCTCATTGTCGATGGCCAGCAGGTCTTCCATCAACTCCATCACGTGCTCTAATGTCTGCTGTCGAGCTTGGGCAAATACCTGTGTCAGCGTAATCTGCCCTTCCAAATTATTCTCATCGCTCAGCACCTCCGAGATATCCGACCCCACCAGCGAGTTCCCAGCCTTCAGGTGGTGATCCAGGAACGCCAGCGGCTTGTCGGCCGCCAGCGTCTCCAGCCACATCGAGAGCTTCCCCAGCTCGACGGCCATCCCGTTGACGTCGACGCCGTAGATACACTCCTTCGCGATGGTCCGTCGAATCTCCTGCTCGTCACGACCCTGTTCCTCCTGCTCGCGGACGACCTCCATCACCTGCTCGGTGAGATACGCCGTCGCACTGGTCAGGAAATGCGCCGAGCCCATAGCCGGGTCGAGTATCTTTAGCTCCTGGACCTGTCTGTAGAACCGGCCGAAGTAGCCCTGGTCACTGGGCTCCAGCCCGTCGGCCTCCAGTTCCGCGCGAATATCGTCTAGCAGCGGGTCGATGGTCTCCTCAACAATATACGACACCACGTAGTCGGGCGTGTAGTACGCACCCGTAGCCTTGCGCTCGCCGTCGTCGTTGACCACGTATAGCTCGCCTTTCTCAACGTCCTCGACAGCGTCGGCGACGCTCACCTCCGTCGCTGGCTTCCAGACCTGGCCGCCATCCTCAGCGACCGCGGCGTATGGTTCGGAGGCAATGCGGAACTCGTGTTCTAATAGCCCTTCGTAGATACTGCCAAGGTGCCGGGTGTCCAAATCGGCGTAGTCGGCCAGGACGGGGTCCTCGTCGTCGCCTTCGGTTGTCCCGAGCCGGTGAATCACCTCGGCGATATACCGGTTAGATACTTCGTTTTCCGCCAGGAACTGATTGCTTTCCTCATCGAACAGCCCACCGTTGTAGGGCGGTATCCCCAGTTCCTCGTCGCCTTCGTCGACGAGCTCGAAGAGGTTCTCCAGTCGCGCCCAGAATTGGGTCGACCGGTCGCTGTAATCCTCGTAGATATCGCCCGACGTGATGTCCTCGTGAATCTCAGCACGGAGCTCGTCAAGGCTGAATAGCTCCTCGTATTCGTCCTGAGCTTCGGGGTCGTCGGGATGAATGAGCCCACGAGACTCCGCGTAGAGAACAAACATCAACCGATACAGCAACACGAGCGACTGCTCTTTCAGCTCGGCTCGGGCTGCTTCGTCCTCCGGGTCGATATCGAGGTCGTTCGTCTCGATGAACCCCTCTCCCAGCACGCGAAGCGCAGTGAAGACGTTATCTTGGAGGTCTTCACCTAACTCTTGGGCCGCCGTCTCCGATTCGTTCCAGACCGTATCCAGAAAGGTCGTTCCGCCAGTCTCGCGAAATGCTGCCGGTCGGAAGAACGCGTAGAAATATTTGAACCGCTCCAGATCGCCACTGGCCAGCAGTTCGGGTAGGTCGACCTCGTAATAAATCTCTGTGGCGTAGTCTTTCGTCCCGTAGAGACGCCACTTCTTGCCGTCAGTGAGAATCCCCCACTGGAGCCGTTCGGGTGTTTTCTCCAGATAGTACTTAATCTGGTGAGATGCGTCGCGGTAGGAACGGTGTTCGTCGAACTTTTTTGTGAAATCTGCGCCCCACTGCTTGGCTTCGAGGACGGCCGACGCCATGCCGTACATAGCATCATCGTTCCCGTCCAGCGCCCGCTTAGCCGCCTCTCGGCGCGTCTCGTCGGAGTCGAACAGCAGTCGGTCATTGTAGCCCTTTCCACCAGGGACAGTCGTCTCCGATTGCCTCCCAAACCCGAGGATATCGAGTACTTCGTCGATCCACGAACTCAACAGCTCGTCTTCTTTGTAGCCGGGAAGCAGGTCACCCTCCAGTTCCCAGAGTTCTTGGAGGTCTTCGAAGGCCTCCGTAGCTTCGGCGTTACACTCCCACTCCTCGAGATCATCAATTCGCTCATCGAGATAGTACCCCGAAAAGAGACTCGAATTTCGGTAAGGCGTTGAGCTAAGCGTCGCTTGGCTCATTTTGCCCCAAGTACAATTGTTCCTAAGTCACAGGGCGAGCTTAGCACTGACAGGTCATCGACCGTGTATGAATAGAGTGACTAATCCAATGCTCTATGCGAGCCGCAACTGACTTGTACCGCGCGGTGACATGTGACGAGTAGTATGTTACATATTAGTGGTAAGCAGTCGGCTGGCTCTTTTCTAGAACTGCCCACACTAGTAGCTCATCAATTGAGCAAACTGCCCTGTAGGTCACTCACGAATCTCTTTATTGGTAATTATTGTAGGATAATCTATGATATGAAGCGTTTCCGTGTCGGTCGGGGCAGCAATCAGCTAACCCCTCATGGAATCCAATGAGTGATTCTACACCCGCTTCGGCCGGAAAAGCACACACACCAACCATCTTCGATGCTTGCGAACCGCGTCAGGACGTCCTCACGGGTGAACTTGCCGAAGACCAGTTCGCAGCCAGTCTCGCAGATGTAGCCCATAGCGACGATGCACCCGGCGTTTACTCTGATCCACGTCTTTTCTTCGAGAAAACCTATCCCACTGGCGGTCTTCAGGAGCTGCTCACACGTCTCGCAACCCGTTTCGTCGGCGCACATAACGACGACTACACAGGTACTAACGGGATTCTTCGTCTGGACACCAGCTTCGGTGGCGGAAAAACGCACAACCAGATAGCTGCATACCATCTCGCAGAATCACCCACTGCTGTCCCTGATCTGTCCGAGTTCATCACTGACCAAGATATCGCCGACGAATACACTGACGCTGCCGCACTCGGTCTTGATGTCAATTCTGCTGTCTTCGTTGGGACCCATGTTGATGCTGAAGACGCTCGCTCGAACTACGATGATCCCGAGGCCCCCGCAACGAACACGATGTGGGGCGAGATGGCGTACCAACTCTTCGGGCGTGAGGGCTACGAGTTCCTGCGTGAGAACGACGAAAATCGCACTCCACCAGGAACCACCAAGCTCGAACGGCTCTTCGAGCGAAACGACAATCCCTCACTCATCCTCCTCGACGAGATCGCTGCCTATCTCGAACAGGCTGCTGCTGTCGAGATTGGTGATTCCACGCTCGCAAAACAAACGAATACCTTCCTGATGTCGTTGTTGTCCGCGACACAGAACAATGATAACGTCACCGTTGTTCTCAGCATCGCTGACACTGCCTTCGCTGACCAAGCTGAGGACGTTCGTGGTCTCGTCTCGGAGACGATTTCGGAGTTTAACAGCATCAGCGACCGTGTGGAAGGGTCCATCACACCCACCGAAGACAACGAAATCGCTGCAGTCCTTCGGCACCGCTTGTTCGAGAGTGTCGACGAAGGTGGTCGCGATGCGACTGTAGACACCTACGCTTCATTCTATACCGGGGATCGCGATTCCTTCCCCGACAGCACAGCGAATCCAGAGCATCGAGAACGGCTCGAAGATAGCTATCCGATTCATCCAACGGTCATCGATACGCTCACAGAGGAACTCGATTCGTTACCCTCGTTCCAGCGGACTCGCGGCGCACTCAAACTCCTTTCTCGCGCCGTCCACCGGCTCTGGCAGCACCAGAACGACAACCAGGAACGCCACTTCGTTCGCTTGTTCGATCTGCACCCCTCCGATGGTGACGTCCGCTCAACGCTCCTTCGACTGTTCGGCTCGGTTGATATGGACTTTGAGGCAGCTATCAAGGCGGATATCTTCTCCGAGGATGGGACTGCGAACGCTGAGGAAGAAGACCGGAATTGGGTCACTAACGGCCACCCACCGCTTGGGACACAGCTCACGACGACGATTCTCTGGAAGAGCATCGTCAAAAGTGCCGACGGACGGGGAACCACACGCCGTCCACTTCGACATGCAATCGCTAATCCCGAGGTTGAGTTGGCCCACTACGATGATGCTCTCAATAACCTCTTAGGCGAAGGACGACTATCTGCGTGCTTCTACCTACATGGAGACAACGGGGAGAAAATCCAGTTCAAATCGGAGCCGAACCTGACGAAACTCGTCGACTCCGTCGTCGAACAACTGCAAGATGGACTTGCCCGCCGGCATCTTGAAGAGGCCCTCGATGAGGCGCTCGGTCAGGGCAGTCTCAACGTGATTGTCGGACCGGAAGAACCACACGAGATTCCGGATACGGCTGACGAAGCCCATCTGTGCGTGATGGACTTCGATACGGTCACGATTACTGACTATGAGACCGTTCCGGAGACCATCACCACCCTGTTCAAGAACACGGCATCGTCGAGTGGTGGGCAGAAGACCCCGCGAGTGTTCAAGAACAACGTCGTCTTCCTCGCGGCCAGCGCGAACGATGTGACAGACGCGAAGCGAACTGCCGAACGGGTCGCCGCTATCAAGCACATCCAGAACAATCTCGGTGACCAGTACGAACTCAACACTGAACAGCAGGATAAACTCGGTGAACGCCTCGATAGCGCGAAAGGGACACTGGACCAGGACATCAAGAAGGCATATACGCACCTCTACTTCCCGACTGGGAACGGGCTTGCCCATCGGAACGTCACGACCGACAGCACCATCCATCAGAGTGTTATCGAGAAACTCGACGAGGCCGGCGCAATCATCCCCGAAGGTGAGGACGCCTATGGTGTCGATTGGTTCGAGGCGACAATCTGGAACGTCGGTGCGACCTCGATGACGACGCGGGCCCTGGAAGAACAGTTCGGGAAGCGCCAGGATGCGGAAATTCTCCTGTCGCCGATTCCCCTGCGAAAGACGATTGCTCGTCTTGTGCGTGAAGACGGGTACGCGTACTGGGATGGGGACCAGCAGACCGGACACTACCAATCCGGAACAGCGCTCTCCACAGATGACCACGATCTTGACGACGCGATGAATCTCGATGCAGGTCTCAGCTATCAGACCGTCAAGCTCTCACAATCACATACGCTGTACACCTCGCTCGACGATCTGGTCGACGATGTCGGGAGTGAGATTGAGTGGGAAGAACCCGACGATGACGAGGAAACGGAGGCGGAGACAACCGATGGCGATGATGACGAGACCATCGGCGGTAGTGATGACGGTCCGAGTGGCGGTGGCGATGACGAACCGGAGCCGTTCAGTAAACTCATCGAGGTTCGCACCTCCGAACCGGCACACGTTTCCCGTGCACTGCAAGAGATGCGGGCCGATATCGCCGATGAGCTCACCAGCGCTCGCGAGGAATACGATGGGCATCCTGACGAACTGACACCGATTGTGGAAGGCGTGTGGATCCGCATCGACGGCGCTGATGCGTGGAAAGGTGCCTGGTTCACTGCGAATAAACTCAGCAATGATGAGGATTTTGCGGAGGACACCACCATGGACTTCGACTACGAGGCCAACGACGGGGCTGACTCGAAATCGGAGTTCGAAGTCGACTTCAATGGCCGCCCGGACGTCTTCGCGAGCCATCTCCGGTTCAATATGGAGCCGGAGGATCTCGCAGGCCCTGACGGCGGTCGTACCGCAGAGGCCGAGTTCGCCATCGAGTTCGACGACGCCGATGACCGTCTCTATGGGGAGACGTTCGATGCGCTTGACGACCTCCTCGCGGTCGACAACGCGTTCACAGTCACGATGCACACACAGATTCGCGTTGTCGAGTCCAGCGAGGTGGCGCAATCATGAGCCACGGGATAGCAGAGGGCAATTCGTTCGCCTTCACCACCGGCGCATACGGGAATCGGCCCACGTTCGTCTTGACGCGGAACCGGGTTGACGACCAGCACGAAATATCGCTGTATGAGCTGGCACCCGGTGATATCGCAACCGCTCGCCGGGACCGGTTCGAGAGGACCGGCAAATCTGTGACCATCTCAGTGTGCGAGCTAGACGACGCTATCGTCGGTGATAGCTCTCCGTCGGAACTCTCTGGAAGCGACGATACGGCATACGACTGGGATGACTGGTGTGCGATTCGTATTGCCACGCTGCGTGGTGGGGCGTTCAACGAGGTGAGTTCCCTCATCGAATCCACTTTTCGTGATCTGGATCTCGGTCCCGAGACTGTCTGTACAGGAGACCCAGCAAGCGTGAGTCTCCCCGAAGCGGCCGGGGTTCGGCTTTCGATTGCGTTCCGTGCCATGAAGCCGATGCGCCGCCGTGATCGCCTCCGAGAAGTGGCGAAAGGCATCGACCAGATGAGCCTAGGTGAGTGCTACTACTGGCACGCCAAGGCTCGATCACCGTCCTCACCCAGCGGCACGAAAGCACTCCGCGTCCTGCTTGCCGACCACATCTGACGAGATTTCCAATCCTATGAGCGACTCTCACACAACATCCGAGACCGAGCGCGAATCTGACGATGAGTTCACCTCGTTGGCGATCGAGGGCGAACTTCCTCTGAAAGCGGTGGGAATTGAGAATCTCAAGGAAGCGAATCCGAAGCACATGCCGCCGCATCGGTATATCCACCCGTGGTTCGCTCGACGTCCTACTCCAGCAGCCCGTCTAGCGATTCTTGGCTCAGTAATGGAGGAGGGAACAAGTGCGGACGAGCTGCTGTCGCTTATGCAGATTGGTCCAGAAGGTCTAGAAGAGAACATCAGCGAGTACGTGCAAAAGCGCAAGAGGACCGAAGGAAATCGCGACGGAACGCTCGGTGAGTGGTACGGTTATCCAAGACCGTTTACGCAGTCTCCCACTGACGAAGAACTCGCAGACCTGCATACATCGTTGCGAGAGACATGGGATGACGAATTACCGACCGTTCTAGATGCGACCGCTGGCGGTGGAGTGATTCCTTTCGAATCGATCCGCTACGGGTTGCCAACCATAGCGAACGAGTTGAATCCGGTCCCGTCGGTGATCCTAAAGGTGATGTTGGAATACGCGCCGGAAGTTGGGTCGCTTGAAGATGAGCTCTACAAGTGGCGAAACAAGATTCAGAAAAAAGCGAGTAAGGAGCTCAAAGATCTGTATCCTACGGAACGGGAGGGCCGTGAGGTACTGGCCTCAGCGTGTACGTACCATATCCAGTGCGAATCGTGTGCCGGAACAGTTCCGTTGGTGCCGAAATGGTGGCTACAAAAGCGCAGCGCCGGCGAAGGTATCGCGATCAAACCCCATTACGAAAACGGATATGTATCGTATGAATGCGTTGAGCTCACAGAAAACTCCAACACAGACTTCGATCCGTCTGAAGGTACAGTATCGCGCTCGGACGTAGAGTGCCCTCACTGTGGCGTAATTACCGAGTATGAAGAGACTCGGGAACTGCTGAAGAACGGTGAGTTTGAGTACCAGATTTACGGTGTCAAGTACGACGATCCCCGTGGTGGCTCAGGGTACCGGGCAGGAGACAATCTCGACCAGCAAGCCCTCAAGAATGCTGAAGAGCGTATCGAATCCGACTTCGAGCTGCTCACTTTCCTGTCCGAAAAAGTCGAAGTGAGTAGTCGTATCACCGATCCGGCGACCTATGGGATGGAAGAATGGAGAGATATCTTCAACCCTCGCCAGCTCGTCTCTCATTACGAGTACTGTAACGCGTTTCAAGAATGCGCCGAAGAGATTCGCTCAGAACATGGGACACGTGAGGCAGAAGCTATCCTGACAATCCTTACGATATCTGCCAGTAAAATGATTGATCGTAACTCTCGGATGTCACCATGGGATACTGGGAGAGGATATCCTGCTAATATGTTTATGTCGCATAACTACTCGTTCCGGCGGGTGTTCTGCGATAACAATTTAGTCTCGGAGACGATGGGCTACGAGGATAACTCAAGGAAGGTCATCGACTGTTATGAGCAACTCGTGAAGATGGCTGAGGGGCGAGATGCAGCAGAAGTGTACTGTGGTGACGCCGCGGATCTAACGTCGAAAATCGGAGAAGATTCCGTCCAAGCTGCTGTCGTCGACCCGCCATACTATGACAGCGTTATGTATGCCCAATTGGCCGATGGCTTCTATGTCCTACAAAAGGCGTATCTGAGCGATACCCATCCGGAGTTCTTCAGCTCAGAACTTACTAACAAGGCTGACGAAGCTGTCGCGAACACCTCAAGATTCGAGGGGCTTGACGGTGAGAAGTCAAAGAAACAACTCGCAAAAGATGACTATGAAGAGAAGATGGCAGACATCTTCTCTGAACTTCACGAGACTCTCGAACCGGGCGGTGTCCTGACGATTATGTTCACTCACAAGGAGACCGATGCGTGGGATACGCTGTCGATGTCACTCATCGAAGCTGGGTTTACTATAACCGCGACGCATCCGATCACGAGTGAGATGCCAAACCGTGTCGTGATGCGCGGAAGCCAGAGTGCCGACAGCACAATCCTTCTAACTGGACGGAAACCGTTGCATGAGAAGGAGGATGCAGGCGGGGCAACACTTTGGGACGATGTGAAAGCTGAGACTCGGTCTGAAGCGAAGAAGGCTGCGAGAGAGCTTCTGGACTCCGGTCTGAGCCTTACCAAGACGGACACGATAATCGCAGCATTCGGTCCAACACTGCGCGTGTTCGCGGATAACTACCCCGTCGTGGATAAGAAAGGAGACGAAGTCCCTCCACGCGACGCTCTTACCGCCGCCCGCGACGCCGTCGCAGAAGTCCTCGCTGAACGGTACCTTGACACAAAAGGCTTCAATGATCTCGACGGACTCACGCGCTGGTATGTTCTCTCCTGGCTGATTTACGAATCAGACACGATGCCCTACGACGAGGCCAGACAACTCGGAATCGGTGTTGGAGTCAACATTGACGACGTGAAACGTGACACAAAAATCTGGGGCAAAAGCAGTGGTGATGTCCAGATCAAGACCCACAGCAACCGAGTCCAAGACATCGTACGTGTCGAAAATGGCGAAAAGGTATCTAGCCGCAAGTATCCTGTCAATCCGACTGATGAGCGGTTCAGTCATGGCATAGATGCTGTCCACTCTGCCATCCACGTCTACGAAAACAAAGGTCCAGAAGCCGCTTGGGAATGGCTGTCCAATCGCGGAGTGAAGAACGACAAGCGATTCAGTACCACTGTCACCGCTCTCCTCGAAGTCCTCCCTCCAGAACACGACACCGCGGAAACACTCCGAGACATCCTATCGGGGCGGACGGGCGAGTACCTCGATATCGATATCAGCAACATCAATCTCAACGTCCGCGACGAGGAGGATGGAGATAGTCAGACTGACTTCAGTGATTTCAATTAAATGAGTCTCCAGAATGTCTCGTGGGAGCCGGTATACGAGAGTGAGTTCCGGACCAATCGGATACTCATGGAGCGGTTCTACCGGCCGTTCCTCGACGAGATTATCCGATATGACCGTCTCGCCGGCTATCTCAGTTTGCGCAGTCTGGCACACGCTCTCGAAGGCGTTGACTCCCTGCTTGAAACCGATGGGACAGTACGTGTTATCGCTGGAGCTGACCTCCAGAAACGCGAGAAGGGTGCGATGTTTCCCGATGCCGATGAACCCCTCGCACCGTGGGTGGAATCTCAGCTCACCATCATCGCCACCCTACTTGACCGTGGTGACCTCAAAATCAAAGTTGGCGATCCGAAAGGCGGTGATGGACTCTTTCACCCGAAGCTCGGCATCGGCGTGGATCGCGAGGGCAATAAAATCAGCTTCGAGGGGAGCATCAACGAGACGCTCAGCGCGTGGCAGTACAACTACGAGCGCTTCAAAGTGCATCGCTCCTGGAGTCGCGGCGAAGCAAAGTACGTCGAGGAAGACGTCTCGACGTTCAACGCGCTCTGGAACGGCTTCCACCCCTCAGTCGACGTCTTCGAGCTCGACGAAGCTGCACGCCAGGACCTCATCGACTGGAAGGACACAGACGGCTCGCTCGAGGAACACGTCGAACGCGTCAAGAATCACGACCCCCAGACGACGGTTCCCGAAGACGATACCGCCGGCGTTGTCTCAATCGCCGGACGAACACCAGGAGGGATCCATCTTGCAGAGGAAATCAGCACTGTCACGCCCTGGCCCCACCAAAGAACGATCTCCGATACAGCAGTCAGTATCTATCCGAATAACCTCTTATTCTGTGACGAGGTTGGCCTCGGCAAAACCATCGAAGCAGGCCTGACGCTCTCACGGCTGATGCAGGTCGGAGAGGCTGAGCAGGCACTGTTTCTGGTTCCTGCAGGGTTGGTTCAGCAGTGGCAGAACGAACTCCTCGACCGCTTCAATATCCACGCCTACTATCACGAACGTTCGTATGACGGCGATTACATGATCGGTCCTCTCGGAGACACAGAGGATCACCGAATTCCCACATCCGGAGCGGCCGACGCCAACGCGTGGGAGAACACGCCGATTGGTTCGTTCGTTACGGAGAGAGATGAGCCAACCGTCGTAATCGAGTCGTGGCATACCGCCCGCCGCGAAGGTAATCAGGCACACGTCGCCCCACGTATCGATGAGAGTGTGTGGGATCTCACGGTCGTCGACGAGGCGCACAGTGCTCGCGAGGAGACGAAACTCTACGACCTGCTCGGACAGGCCGAAGAGACCTCCCGGTGTCTCTACGCTCTCACAGCGACGCCCATGCAGCTGAATGTTGGCGAGCTCTACGATCTCCTTCGACTGTGCGATCTCCCAGAGGGTTGGGACGACAAGGACCGATTCGTCGAGTTCTTCGAAACACGGCAGGCACTCGAAGATAGCCTCAGTACCGTCGGCTTTCGCTATCAGAATGTAGCTGATGGACAACAACAAGTCCTCCAGCAGTTCCAGAAAGAGCTCGATCTGGAGGAGGACGAAGGCCGACCAAGAATCGAACGGTTCGGGAGACTCATTCACGAACACCTCACGTCGAATCCCGGCTACAACGAGCAGGCGAAGGAGCTAGTCGAGGAGACGGAGACGGAGTCAATTCAACAGCGGAAAGCCCTCGAAAAGCTCGTCGGCGTGCGCGAAATCTCACCCCGATTTGACGATCCGCGCTCGCTCATTTTCGACTGCGGGCCAACGGAGTGGAGCGCCCTAGTGGAGGCATCTCAGTGTGCGACACCGGTTCAGTCCCGCATCTTCCGGAATACTCGAGCGGTCTTGGAGCAGTGTCAGGATCTCGGACTGCTCGACGATACGGTTCCGACTCGGGATGTTGAGACAAAACGGATCGAACTGGGTGATGCAGCCCCACTGTACGACCAGGTAGAGCAGTATATTGATGAGACGTATAAGCAGTCGCAGAAGGTCCTGACCGGGAAGGAGAAGCTCGCATTAGGCTTCGTGATGACCACGTATCGTCAGCGGCTGACGAGCAGTCTCCACGCCATCAAGCAGAGCCTCCAACGCCGGATGGAGAAGCTCGACGAGAAGGTTGAGGACATGACCGAGGAGGTCTCCGAGCTTAGTAGGGATGCCGGAGTGACGGAGGCGACAATCGACGAGGCGATTGGCCAAGCATCCCTCGACGCCTATCAGCCGAGTAGTCGTGGCGCGGCTGACGTGATTCAGGCGGAGAGGACGGCCCTCCAAGAGTTCGTGGACGATCTCAGGCAGGCCCACACCGATCCGAAGGTAGCGCAGTTGCGCCGCGACATTCGCTCACTCCGTCAGAGCGCCCGTGATAACATCATCATCTTCACGCAATATCACGATACGCTCAAGCACATCCGTGAGACCCTGACAGACACGCATCCGAACGTCGGTACCTACAGTGGTGGTGGCGGGATGCAGTACGACGAAACGACTGGCGAGTGGGTGAACGTCGGTAAAGAGGCGATCAAGCGCGATTTCACAGACGGCGATACCAATATCCTGATCTGTACAGACAGCGCGAGTGAGGGTCTGAACCTCCAAACTGCGGATGCGCTGATCAATTTCGATTTACCGTGGAATCCGATGCGGGTTGAACAACGCATCGGTCGAATCGACCGGATTGGCCAGAAGAACGAGGTCGTGAAAATCATCAACTACGCCTACAAGGACAGCATCGACGGCGACATCTACGAGGAACTGGAGGGACGGTTGCAGCTTTTCGAGAACGTGGTTGGGCCGATGCGTCCGGTACTGAACAGCATCGAGCAGGACATCAAAGACGCCGTTATGGGTAGTTCCGGGTCGGAGGACGCAAGAAGGCCCAGTGAGCAAGTCGTCGAAGAAGCGGACTCACGAGCAAAACGTGCCCAGGAGAAAGCCGAGGAGACCGGGCTAGCAGGTGAGCCAGAAGAGGTATCGACGAAAGAGGCGATAATCGAAAGTTCCGGACTTGACGGGTGGGAACCCTATTGCTATCCCGCATTCGATGAGATCGGGACCGGTGATCGGTCGTATGAACCATTGGTGAGCTTAGAGACGATAGAGACACAGCTTACGCAAAGCGACCGCCTCGAAGAGACAGAATGGTCGTTCACTGCCCTCCGGAACCATGCCCGCGCCGACGACTTCGAAGATATCGTTGACGATGTATACGTTCTGGAACTGCCGGAGGAGGGTACAGTAGCAATGCCGGAGTCGCTTGGAGAGACAGCTCAGGCAGAGCTTGGAGGGGGTAGCGGTGTTGTTGTGACGTTCAACCCAGAGATTGCTGAGCAGTTCCCGTCGATTCGGCTGCTCCTACCTGGAGACCCACTATTCGAAGCGCTCGTCCGCGAAGCGGCCCCAGCAGAAGTCGATAATGTGGAGTTCGTCTGTGGTCAGCGTGGAGAGAGTGGATCGTCTGTTTCCCGAAGCAGTCAGGTTGCCGAAGCCAAACAAGCGGCTGTTGTAGAACCAGCAGTAACGAGTGAGGGTGTGAAAAATCTCCTCGGTGGGCCGAACTCGATTTCAAATATTAACGACGCTGAACAGGCTGTTTTGAATTGGTTATCGCAGATTCGGATAAGTAATTAATCTTTCACAAAACAGTAAACGATCTTATTCAGATAAAATACAATCACAGCTATTAGAAGTATAGTCAGATCGATACCGAGTGAAGCGACATCAGCCGTAGCGAGCCTATTGGTCCCTAATCGAGTGAATAACTACTCTGAGCATCATACATAGTTTGGCTTAACCAGTACACGACAGATTGCCGTATTCATGCCACCGACACGCGAAAGCGCACTCACTGAACGAGATTTCGAACAACTACTTCAAGCCACATACCGACTAAAGGACACTAGTGCAAGTTTAGAGGCACGTGCAATCATCCTTATTGGTGGACGGTTAGGACTTCGCCCAGGCGAACTTACACATCTATCTGGGGAATGGATCGATTGGCAACGAGAGATGATTCGAATTCCGAGCCACCATTCATGTGAGAAAGGGCAAAACGGCGGCTTGTGCGGATACTGCCGCCAAGCGGTTAGTCAGCAATCAGATTCGCCCAGTGATTATGCATCACTCAGGAAAAAATACTGGCAACCAAAAACACCTGCAGCAGCTCGTGCTGTACCTTTTCATTTCTCATCTCGGGTCCATATTGCATTAGAGTTTTTAGACGAGCAACACGGAGGATGGCCGTATTCATTGTCGACACTTCAACGTCGACTCGATAGCGCGCTAAAACATGCTCCAGATCTACGCTCAAATGCTACATCACCGCATGGGCTCAGAGCAACTGCAGCATCTTATCATGCAGGTCGTGGGTTAGATATGACAGCTCTTCGGGCGATGTTCGGCTGGAAAGATCTTGAAACCGCCCAACAATATTTGAATGTGGATGGAGCGATGACTCGGCGAGCACTCACTAGTATACACTGATTTTTCAAAATCAGAGCTACCGGTCCGATAGAACTGTTGCCATTCTTTAGTAGCTCAAAAATGGATGTAATCGGGGCAGTGGCTATTGCAACAGTTACTGCGGGGGTAGTATCCTGTGGTCGTGATTATCGGTCGAATCCTCCTCTTCTACGCGAGCCTCCGAGTGAATCCCGGAATATCGAGTATATTCCTACACAGCCCACCGTCACGAGTATACCACCACCAGATACGTAGAGTGCAGAGGAGATTTGAGAAGCTGATCCGAAAATCGGTACCGTTGGAGGAACCAATGAGAGCCCGATTCCCGCTGTGATGAAAAGGAGACCGCTGATGATCGCCAAAATGGCGAGTGCAACCACGACCATTTCTTCTGGGAATTCCATATATTCAGGTCAGTCTTAGACAGCACCAAAGAGGGTTCTGATGGTCAGTGGCAGTATTCTCAGCACAAGACCTATTAAAAACGACACTCCGAATTGTACTATGCCCTCAACTCGCCGGAACTATCAGCCCTTCATCAACTATCTTCAGAATAATACCCGCATTCCACAGCTTCACTTCGAGAACCTTGTAGTTCGCGAGGAAACTGTCGTACTTCAATTAGAGTATGAGGGAGATCTAGCACCACGGGAGAAACAAAATCAGGTCCGTGAGATGGTCCCTGAGATCTTCCTGATGGCTTGTCGGAAAGGTGTATTTCAGGACGTGGAGGGCATTATCCGCTGTTCAGAGAACTCAGATTACTTGCTGTTCGGATTCGACCAGCAATGGATCGAGCAGATGGAATCAGAGAAGGATCAGCCAGACTGGGATGAACTCAAAAGCCAAATCTTGGCTCAAATTTCCCATTTGTACGGAGATGAGCCTGCAGTATAAGCTTCCATAATGGCCACGAAACCCGCAGATTCGGATTCAGGCCATCCTCAGCCAGGAGTATGGTTGCGATTCCTCTTCTGGGTCTATGATCGGTTCTATAACGCTAGCGTTTTTGAACTCATTCGAAATTGGGTTGTCTTGGGATTTGTAGTTCTCACCCTCCTCTCGGAATTCGCACCTGAAGTGTTCAAGACTATTCTAATAATGATCGTTCTGCTCCCAATAATCCTCGCAGCGCTGGTCGTGAAAGTGGTTCCAATAGTGGCATCAGCTGTTGGTTGGGGAGAGCGACTGGGGCTGATGACAGCTGACGATCGCGTTTCCATCGTTGCGAAGGCAATTCGTCTTGTTTCCGGTGGCGAAGATGTCTTCGAACATTTACTCGAATGGTTCCGTCGATGACCAAATTTAGGAAGCCAAAGGCATTCTTTTATCATTGGATTTAGAACGGATTGGTATGCCATCAGTATCCGAGCCTAGACGGATGGTCTATGAATCCCAGTCAAGCGACTGGAAATTCATTGATGCACCCCCTGAGTACATTTATAAACCCGAGCCAGATCTTCGTCTTGAGGAGAAGGACTACGGAGAAGATACACGCCTTCACGACGAGAATAGTTTCTACGAACCGTGGCTAGATAACTTTCACCACGAGCATAACGTATTCCAACGCCGGTTCTGGCTATATTGGGGTTCCTCAAGAATAGACTATGTCGATGTTCTCTGGATTGATGAGGGCCGTTGCGAGCTACCTCTGCCGGTTAGAACACCTTCCGAGTCTCCCCCGGAAGGACCTGAAGATTACGAGGAAATATATATCAGCAGTTTTGATGCAGCGATTGGCAGGGCGATGAGTGGTGGGGATTTCGATCACTATCTGAACGTCGGGAATATCGAAATCCGAGACGAAAACGAAGTCTGACTTCTTTTTGTCTCCTGTTATCGAACGTGCGTTACAACGTGGGGAGTGTCAAGTTTGGAGCGTAGCGAAGGTCAGAGCCTAAAACGATGAAACCACTGCTGATTGCCTCGTAAGACTGGTTAACGAACGGTTCATTAATCTGTGATATTTTGTTTCGAATTCGCAATGGAATATTCCTGAAACAGTATCCAGAATCAGTATCTACTGCTCTTCGCGAATTTTCCCCAAGGCCGCCCGTAGCAAGCTGCTCGCGGCTGGCCGATGGAGTGGCTCATTTTGATTCCCACACTGGCTGCTCATCAAACAGGCGGGGCAGCCGACATCTCGGCCACAGCTACAGCCCTCGATACGCTCTAAGGTGCGTTGGGCAACAGCCTCAAAATTTTCATAGATACTGTGCGAAAACCCGACGCCACCTTCCACCGCATCGTGAATAAACCAGGCTGGCTGTCCGAGTTCCGGATGTCGGATAATGGAAAGTCCACCCATATCACTGTTGTCGAGACGAAGTTCTAACGGGGCCATTTTGATCATTCCGTGTTCACCTCCATGTAGCCCCCCAGCTAGTGTATACTCTTGTTCCCCCATTGGGGCAAATCCAGAGTCCTCTTTTGGCTGAATCAAAGAGTCTTCCGGGATTTCTTGCATGACCTGCTCGATAATCCTTGGAGGGAACGCAATCCACATCAACTGAGTTCGGAGAGATATGGGATCAAGATCAATAGGTAGCATAGCCTCCGTTACTTCACCGCTGTAAATGTCGATAACATTGTAAGCACTGTAGTTGATATGTACAGTTCCCATTCCTGCACAGAGCTGATAGCCATCACCGAGATCATACGAGCGGTCAACTTCGATGTCTCGCACACTCTTGTCATGAATGGCTTGAGTATAATTTCGAGTTGAGGTGGCCTCCAATTCGACATAGGGGTTGTATGTATCTTCGACGACTCGTTGTACCTCGTATTGATCGCCATCATATAGAACGAGTGCGCCAGGGTAGTACTCTCGGTAGACTCGCTCTTTGTCGAGCGGTTCCATGTCTATCTCGCCGTCGACTTGCTTCACTCGATACTGCTCGTCAGTAGTAGCGTACATAGAAATATCACTCTGGGGACGAGCAGTTCCATTGTATTGAGCACCGCGCGTGAGATCACCGACCATCTGTCCTGTAGCCTCCCACATGTCAATGGCGCGTTCAAGACGTTCTCGTGGCCCGAACCACTTTGCATCCTCTTCTGTGAGTGGGCGTTCTGACGAGGCACAGAGGATATGCTTGGCGAATACCGAGTTGTTAGAGATGTCGACTACCGCGTCTTCAATATTTTCGTCCATCAGGTAATCTGGATTATCAAGAATATACTGGTCGATCGCATCTGATTCCGGCACGAACACAGACAGAGAGTCGGTTTTTCCGCGCCCTGCCCTTCCTACGCGTTGCCAGAACGATTGGCGCGTGCCCGGATACCCAGCAAGAACAGTTGCATCCATTGAACCGATATCAATACCAAGCTCAAGGGCGCTCGTCGAAATTACTCCATCGAGGCCTCCCTGGGCTAATTCGTTCTCGACTGCTCGGCGCTTCTTTTTACTAAGTCCTGCATGGTAAGGTTCGAGATCAACGTAGGCACCCTCGGGGTGTTTTTTTGAGGCTTCAATAGCACGCTTGACACCAATTTCGGTCCCTTGTCGTGAGCCAGTGAACATCAACGTCTGGACATCATTTTTACCAAGATGGACAAGCACACCAGCAGCTTCATCGTCTGCATTTCGGCGCATCGAGGGGAGAATCTCATCTTCTGCCAGACCCTGGACCGCGCCATCTCCAGAGTCCTGTATAGGTGGTTGCCAAAGGGCTATCTCACGGCGCCCGTGTGGGCTCCCATCCTCTTCGATAACATCAAACTCTGCACCCGTTAGCGCTTTAGAATGTGCTCCTGGATTCCCAATAGTGGCTGTTGAACAGACCATCTGTGGGTCTCCACCATAGTATTCGAGTACACGTCGCAGACGCCGAATCACCCAAGAGACATGCATTCCATGGACACCAGTGTAAGTATGGCATTCATCGATAACGAGCAATTCACAGTTTTGAAACGCATCGCGCCACTTCGTATGTGAATCGAGATACGTGTTGATACCCGCAAAATTCGAAATAATCACATCGACACGATCTCTGATGATTTTCTTTCGATCACGTTTTGTATCACCGTCATACGTTTCGGCAGTCGCGTCAATTCCTAACTGCTCAAATAAATCGTTGACCGCTTTTTCTTGATCGGCGCTCAACGCTTTGGTCGGATACAAGAATAGAGCTCGTGCATCTGGATTCTGCAGCTTCCTTAGACAGTAATACAGAGTATAGACCCAAGTCTTACCGGATGAGGTCGAAGTCGCCACACAAACATGATTGTCTTTTTGAAGTTGGTTGATGGCTTTCGCTTGGTGAGTATACAAGTCGTTGTCTAATTTCTCAGCAAGTTCGGTGGGAAGCACGTTCCCAGCAGGAACTTGTTCCGCATCTCTCTCTGGGTCGGTAATACTGTCAACTAGCTGTTTCTCGTAGTTTGGAAAGGTATTTTCCAGTGTTTCAGTATTCAGTACATCATTCAACGAAAGTGGATCGTCCTGTGTCATTGTTTAGAAATCGCTGAGGGTTCCCTGTGAAGTGGTTTCCGTCGAAGAGGAGGAGCCGTTACTGCTACCTCCAGTCATTCGGTTGGTCGTTTCCTTAATTGTGTCATAGATGTGGGCTAGGGCTCGCACATCGTCTTCGCAGTATGTTTTGTGTCGTTCCCAGTCCAGTTCAGTAGCTGAGCACGGGTTTTCGGCATACCGTTGGAACAGCCGTCCGACCTCTGCACCGGTCAAACCGGTATCAAGTGGCTCCCAACCCACCGCGGGGGCAACATCCTCCAACTTATTTGTCAGACCAGGGAACAGCGCGTTCTTCTTTTTGACTGCCCAGTAGTATAGGTCAAGCTTCCAAACATTGTCCCAAACATCCAGGTAGTCGGGACAGTACTCGTTTATGTGTTCCTCTATCACTGGAAAGTCGAATTTCCAGCCATTGTACGCCACAACAGGTCGATCTTGACCGAATTCAGCAAGCCAAGACAGGAACGCTTCAAGTGCTTGTCCGGGTTTCGTCGGGTCCTGTTCTAGGAATGGCATATACCGATCCTCCGGCTCTCTATTGAGCACACCAATGAGCCAGATCATCGTTGGATTGAGGCCATCAGTTTCTATATCGATGAAAATCGGGTCCTTGTCTGGAAGGTTTGCACCCGGTGCTTTCCTGATTTCTCTCTGCGCGAGTACCTGAGCAGATTCAATAATAGTACGGGCCAATGAGTCGCCAATCCCAGGAAGGGTGGCTACCTCTCGGACGGGTGCTGAAGCGAGTTCAGCCCTGGACTTAAATCCGGCTTCATGGAGTGTATCGGCCCGGGATTCTCCGACCTGGGTAACTGCCCGCAGTCCGAAATCACCGAGTTTTCTGATTTTTCCCCCGACGATACCGTCTGATTGTAATTGGAAGTGGGCGATTCCAGCCTGTGTAGTCCCTTGTTGCTCGTTGGCGCCAGGCATTACTCCTTGAACGTTCACCCCCTTCCACTCGGACCGATACTCGGGATTGGCCTCAGTAGAGAGATGGGTGAAATCTCCCAGTGAATTATGTTCTGTGAGTGGAACTCGATAGTCCTCAAGCCCGTCAAGAGTTGCTTCTAGCTTGATTAAATCGACAGATACAGAGAGTTGGTCTGAAAGGATGTAGGTTTCTAAGCTTTCAGGCTCCGTGTTTCCCTCTGAGCCTACAAGATGGGCCAGGGCTGCGGGTGTAGACACCCAGACTAATCGGATGCCACTGTCACGAGCTATTTCAACCGGTCGGTGTGGCTGATGTGGGCGCGTAGCTACCGTTACTCCCTTCCCAAGTTCAGACGCGAGGTATGTCTCATGAATCGACTGAGGGGTGAATAGAACGTCGCTATCGAAGTGTCGAACAATATCGTGCAACTGCTCACTTCGACACTGATCCATCGCAAAATCAGGCAGTACAGTTAATCCAATCATAGTTCCTCTCAGCTCCTTTGCTCTCCCTGGGCTAGTGCAAGATCACACTCTGGATTGAAGCGGCATCCGGCGCATTGTTTCCAGTGGCCTGCACCTGTTGGCTCTCCACCGTCACGCCAGAAGGCTACGTACTCACGTAGCTGCTTGCCGGTTTCAGAGTCGCGTTTGTATTCAATTGGGTGACGACGGATATTTGGATGGACTGTCGAATCATCATCAAGTTGGATTGCGATATCATCACCGTCCTCAACTGCGACCAGCATCTGTGCCCTGCTTACTTCAACGACATTGAATTCATCCTGCGGGTATTTCAGATAGCGAGCAGACAAATCTGAGACAGAAAATCCAATCCGGTCCAAGATAGTGCAGTAACACCATAATAGAAACCGTTCACTGGGAAATAGTTCGTCAAGATAACGTTTCTTTGTGACTCCACGGACGAGTGTTAGTTGTGTTGGCTGGCTATCGATAAAACGGAGATAAGTTGGCCGTCCATAGATAATTACCCCAATGAGTTTGAAGAAGAGTGGAGGATACAATAGCGAAACATCCCCAGCGATAATATCGTCCCACACATCTGTTAAGTGATATTCTTCTTCGGTTCCGGCCATTTCTGCAACAAGCTTGCCGTGTTGTTCCTGTGCTCGAATGATTCTGTCAGGCCGTTTTTCATCTGGCCCAGCCTGTCGCTCAAACACTGCCTTTTGCTCACAGTATCGCTGTGTCTCGAGTGTATCGAGTGTGATCACATGTTCTGGTTCGTCTTCTTGGAGAGTCTCAAGAAAATTAAGTTGATGACGAGCTATGTCATCAACGGACTCCGAGTACCCCTGATCACCGGCCATGACAGATTATACACATCCGATACCCATTAGGGTCCCGTTTTGTGAAATTATACCGCAGTCTGGCGGTTTGGGTTGATTCGCTGTCATTTAGTTTAAGTACCCGCCAGACTGCGGGAATAGATACCGATATTTCTAATCATAGCTGTAAAAGCGCGTTTTCTCAACACTCGAACGGCCGATACCGGGGGGCCAAGGGACAAATACCAAGTCGTGACAGAGAAAAAAAAAGACCGAGAGAGACCGGTTGTCTTGGGACTGGTCATGATTATAGCCGTAATCAAGACTGCACTCTTGACATCTCGCAGCCTTTCCGGAAATTCCGGAAGCAACGATTTACCGGAAACAGAATCGCTTGATAACGGCCGAGTTAGCGACAGGAACGAACGGTACTACTCAGATTCCGGAAACTACCCAGCCACCATTATATACCGCGCTAGAAAACCACTCTACTGATCAATCCATGATTCGCGATGCTCGTGTGCTTCGGGCGGGGTTCATACCGAAGGAAATTGAGCATCGCGACGCTGAGTTGAACCACCTCTCCAGCGTTCTGGAGCCGATTACGAACGGGGAACCCGCCGACACCGCCATTGTCACAGGCCCCAGCGGCGCCGGGAAGACGTGCATCTCAAAGTTCGTCACTGAGAGACTCCGTGAAGAGGTACTGGACATCGAGACTACCTACGTCAACTGCTGGCGCAACTACACCCGATTCCGAACGCTGTATCAGATTCTCGACGACCTCGGCCAGACTATCGACATCCACCGGCAGTCAACACCGCACGACGAACTTGTCGACCGGATTCAGCAGTACGACGGGCCGCGAACGGTAATCATCCTCGACGAGGTCGACCAGCTGGAAGATCCGGGCATCCTCTACGACCTGCACAGCTTGGAGCAGTTCGCGCTGGTCTGTATCGCTAACAAAGAAGAGGAGCTGTTCAGCCGTGTCGACGACCGGCTCGTAAGCCGACTCCGCTCCAGCGAACACGTCCGGATGGACAAGTACCACGACGAGCAACTCTACGACATCCTGAGTGCCCGTGCGAAATGGGGTCTCGACGAGGATGTTATCACCGACGACCAGCTCTATCGCATTGCTGACGCAGCCGCCGGCGACGCCCGCCTCGCAATCGGCATCCTTCGAACGGCCGCCGGCAAGGCAGATCGCGAGAACCACGAGCGAATTACTGACGGCATCCTTCTCGACTCAGCCGAAGACGCTCGGGCCCAGATCAAGCAGAAGAGCATCGATTCACTCACGCCACACCAGCGCGTCGTCTACGACATCGTTCGTGAGTACGGCCCGCTCGGCCCTAGCGAGATTCACGACCACTATACGGACGAGGTAGACGACCCCCGGACGAAACGGACAGTCCGGTCCTATCTCTCGAAGATGGCTCAGTACAACCTCCTCGAGGCCGAGGGCACGAGCCGGGATCGAGAATACGCAATCATTGAATCACCACGTGCTGCAACAACCACTTAAAACATTCCAGAACATCGATACACTATGACCACACTCCCCACACTGTTCGAGGCCTTCCTGTCAGACATCCGCCCGCAGGACGAGCACAATGATGCCTACAAGGAAGGCCATGAAACCCTCCGCGATCACTTGCAGACTGACGATGACATCGACGAGTTCTACGTTGCAGACTTTCTACAGGGGAGCTACCGTCGGTGGACGGCACTCAGACCGCAAGAAGACGAGAAATCCGACGTTGACGTCGTATTTGTCTCTGATCTCAGCAGTGATCTCGATACCGATGTTGCGCTAGGAAAATGCGAGCCATTCCTGGATGAACACTATGAGGGGCAGTGGGAACCGAATGCCCACTCCTACAAGATCGAGGAAGAGGAGGTGGAAATCGATCTTGTCTTGACAGCGGCACCGAGCGAGGCAACACGTGAAGCCGTCAAATCACTAGGTTCACTGGACGTAGGAACAGCCCTGAGTCCGGACGACCTTTCGACCGTGGCAGAGGCCCTCAATATGTCGGTAGATGGCGACGACGAGTGGAAGGACGAACCGCTCAAGATTCCACATCGAGATGAGAATGAGTGGGAGAATACCCATCCCCTCGCGACTATCGCCTTCACTGTAAATAAGAACGATATCACGGATGGTCACTACGTGAACGTCGTCAAGGCCATCAAATGGTGGCGGCGAACGAAGACACCGGACGTCGAAGGACCGACAAGCTATCCTCTCGAGCACATCGTTGGCCAGTGCTGTCCTCATGATATCGACAGCGTCGCCGAGGGCGTGACAAGAACGCTCGAAGAACTCACAGGGCAGTTCAAGACCGAAGCAATGGCTGAGGAAACCCCTACCCTGCCTGCTCACGGTCTCCCGAAAACCCCCGAGAATGACGTCCTCAAACAAATCGACGGCGTAGATTTCGCGGCGTTCTACGATGAGGCAGAAGATGCCGCAGACCTCGCGCGGACAGCACTGGAGGAGGAGGACAAAGAAACATCAAGAGATTACTGGTACCAGCTCTTCGGTGAGAAATTCCCTCCCTTCGGAAGCGACGACGATTCTGACGATGGAGGGGAGAAAGCCATATCAGTAGGGTCATCCTCACAGGTAGAGGATCCATCTGACCACCAGTTCGCCGCGTCGGACAGTTGACATCATAAATGCCTCCCCACGAAATTACAGAAGCCGTCGCAGCCATTGCCGAACGGGACGGAGTCACCGTGCTCAAAGATCCATATCGTCACGATAGCAACGGACGGTGGATCGTCAAGATCAGGCTTTCTCCTGACGACTTAGAACCCCATCCGGGCGTGCCACGCGAGACGGACTGGTATCTCCATCTACGGGATACGTACCCCGCCGGTTCAATTGGGATCTACCCTGCGGATCAAGGAGAGAACACCATTACAGCCACATTTCCCCACCAGAAGCTGAACGTGGCTGGGGGCGACGATAATCCGTGGCGACGAGGCGATATCTGTGTTGCTCGGTATGGGCACACCCTCAGTCAAACGGGAGCCACCGGTGAACCCAGCACAAGCCGTGATCGACTCTGTTGGCATATGGACCGGGCATTGCGGTGGTTAAGTAATGCTGCGAAAGGAGAGCTCCGGGAACCAGACGAACCGTTTGAAATCCCGGCCTTCGATACGAACTCGGCTTCGGCCACGACCATCGCATTCAACGAGACGCAGGAGTCGTTCTCAGACTGGAGGACGGCGTATGGACAGTGGGGGACAGTCAATCTCCGCTCATTGCCAACTGCTGAAGAGACATACGCGACTGGTACGTTCAAGGATAGCGACGATGAAGTCGTCTATCAGCCACAATGGGGCGGATACATCGATTCGAATCCTGATGACTCTGTTTTCGGAGCGTGGGTACTGTTAGAAGAGGTGCCGATTGAACCCCCGTGGGAGGCCCCGGAAACGTGGGAACAGTTAGACGTATTTTTCGAGTGTACCGAGACTGATCCGTACGAACTACGGGCGAATATCAAGCCAGTCTTGGACGATGAGCCGGTCAAGGTCCTTCTAATTGGATTCCCCATCCCAGCAACGGTTGACGGCGACCCCGAGATCATCTATTGGCAACCAATCGAGATAAAGGAGTTCAAAGATCCGAATGACCTCTCCGGCGGATTTCGAGATACTGGAAAGGGGCCTGAGATAGCCGAACGGCGGGAAGCCGGAGAGGAACAGATTCGGTGGCTGGACTCGGACAACTGGTCGCATGAGCAGCTCACCAGACGCGGGCATATGACAGAGTGGTTTCTGGATCGCAACATCGTGCTCATCGGAGCAGGAGCGCTTGGCAGTATGGTTGCTGAGAACCTCGTTCGAGCCGGCTGTCAGCAGCTTACCATCGTCGACAACGACACGTATGAGATCGGCAACGTGGCTCGCCACACACTAACGATCGGTGATGTGGGACAAAACAAGGCGACAGCAATCGCGAACCGGCTCGAATCAATTGCACCGTACGCACAGGCCCTTGATGTGGATAGCGCCTTTCCACCGAGCGGTGAGTTGCCGGAGCCAATTAGAGAAGCGGAGGTAGTAATTGACTGTACCGCGTCACGGGGAGTTCGTCGCGCTCTGGATGCGATTAGATGGAATCACCCAGTCGTGTTTTGCTCCGCTGCGATGGGTCGGGGAGCGGACCGGTTATTCTGCTTCACGGCTTACTCACATACCTTTCCGTACAGCGATTATAACGAAGCGTTCGATCCATGGCGGTTGCAAGAACAGATCGAATGGGACGAAGACGAGGATACCATTCCCGAACGAGTAGGCTGCTGGCATCCAGCATCAGTTATTCGAACGGACCGGGTAATGACGTGGGCTGGGACAGTGACACGGTTTCTTGATCAGGCGACGGCATTGAGTCTCCGCGAGAATCACTTCACCGTGCTCGAGACCGGTAGTGACGACGAACTGGCGACCATTTCAAAGGCCACACCTCCCTTCCAAGACGGAACAGTATGGCGAGCACCGGAATCGACAATCACCATACATGTTCCGCCCATGTGTCTCGAAGCTATGTATGAGCGCTGTCGAAAGGAACATCCCAGTGAAACGGGCGGCATTCTGGCTGGAACCGACCGTATCGATGGACCAGCGCTGGTGGTTAATGCCCGAGACCCACCGCGAGATTCCATTCAAGAACCAACTCGATTCCTCCGAGGAACCGACAAAGTCGAGGAGTGGCTCAAAGACGCCAGGGAGAGCATCGGTATCGACTATCTCGGTGAATGGCACTACCATCCCGACGCTTCACCCGATATCAGTCGAGACGATCGGACTGCGATGAATGAAATCGCCAACGACGACGGCTACGACTGTCCGCATCCGCTCCTCTTCATCGTTGGTCAGGACGAAGAGGGTCAGTTCACGATTAACACCTATCTATTCCACGATAGTAAGGAATACGAGCAGTTAGAACGGATTGACAACCCAGATGCTGCTACAACTCTCAACCTCGGTGACGATATATGACTGATCCAACTGGCCGTGTATTTCTCAGCTATAAGCACGAACAGACGGACGTCGCCAACTTCCTGCAAACGGAACTGGAGCGACACGGGGTGCCGATTTGGCGGGATATCTTCGATTTGAAGCCGGAGCCACTCAGAGATGAAATCATCGACCAGTTGGAGGACCAGGAAACAGCCAGTGGTATTGCGCTCGTCAGTGAGGGCGTAGCCGACTCTGACATCATTCTCAACGACGAGTTGCCGGGGTTCAATAGTCGGTGGGACAGGGATGACGAGTTTTTCGTGGTCGTTGTGCCATGTCCCGATATCAGCGTTGGAGAAGCCAAATCGATACTCAACGAGGCACCGATCCTCCACGACTTTTCCGCCTGGAAAATGCTCCCCCTGGAGGCAACCACGTCTGACAAAGCAACAGATATCGTCCAGGCCGTCTTATCAGAGCGGATCGAGCAGATTGATGGGTATTTACCGGGCGGTGAGCCTCTCGAATGTTCACTTGACACCTACGAATCGCCGGCTCACGACATCGATCCAGCCGTTGCTATCGACTGGTCAAATTCTTTCGAACACGGCCCACCATCCCAGGAAGTGTGGAACCAGCGTCTAATCCCGGCGTTAACCACGGTAACGGACTGTCTCATTCAAAACGCATCGGGTCGCCCCCTCCGCTTCCGTGGCCGAACGCATCTTCCCGCTGCGTTCGCGGCCGGTTACTGTCTTCCAACCACACGTCGTATCCAAGCAACGTGGATGCAACCCACCGGCCCTGCCGGGATGACAGAATGGACACTCAATATCGACCAAGAGGAAAGCGGGTTAGAAGGAGAGCTCCAGCGACAACCGAATCACGGATCGGAGCTTGCGGTGCTCGTCAACATCGCTGCCGATGTGCAACCGGAGATAGACCAAATGCATAACGACCTTCCGGATTTCAACGGCATTCTCAGATTGACACCGGAAGATGGGCCTGGTGTGGAATTGTCCCCGGCACAGGCAGCCCATGCTGCAGATGTTTTCCGTACCAAGGTACGAGACGCAATCAAAGAACTTCCAAAAACATCGACTATTCATCTCTTCATAGCTGGCCCGATGGGGCTCGCCTTTCTCTTCGGGCGAAACTCAAACACTCTTAGACCGATCCAGACCTACCTCTACAGCAAAGACGAGGGTCGATACTATCCCTCTGGTCGATTACAAGATCAGCCACTTTCAGACGGCTCAGACACCGCCTCGGAAGAACAGTAGGAAATCAACTACCTATTGCCATCCAGAAGAGCCTCAATTCGCTCAACCCACACCAACGGGTCGTGGTCGTCGCCGGGCACGATGTTGTATCGGGATTATAGCCTCCATCCGCGACGACCTCCGCATCGAACCGAGCCTCGAGGTCGGTCTGGTCGATGAAGAGTGAGTTCCGGCCACAGACACCGAGTAGTTCGGGGGAAGCATCTTCAACGTGGTCGCACAGGAACCTCGTCAGCATCAACGTTCTTAACCAACAAACGGCCACCAAGAACCGCAGATTGTTGGTTAACTGAGCGGCACCGGGATAGTTTGGTTCTGGAAACGTTCTTGGAAACAGACCATCGTCCGCAGAAACACGGCGACTGAGGGCAGGCTGATATCTATATCGTGCCTTTCCTGAAACGCGGAAGCGCCACGCCGCGGCTTATCGGGATTGTGGACTTCTACTCAAGTATGGGAGAACACTCAACGTCGAACCGATTGGCAATGGACCAGCCGACACGGGGCGCGGACCACAACCGGTCCCTCGCTGACCAGGCCGATCCGGCTACGGACGAGATGTTGTTGCCGTCACTCGAAGACGGCATCACGCTGCTCGACGTGGAAGGGGGCCGCGGCGTCCCGATCCTGCAGTCGCTCGTGCTCGACCATCTCCTTCTGCACGACGGGCCCTCCTTCTGGGTCGACGCAAATGGTCACGCGACGACGACGACACTCGCCCAGATCGCGCCAAGTCAACGGTTGCTCAACCGAATCCGCGTCGCCCGCGGATTTACCGCGTACCAGCACTACAGCGCCGTCTGTGATCTCTCGTCAGTGGTGAACAAGGCAATCCAGACATCCACGGCCGATACTGGAGCGGCCGGTCGAGGGGCGCCAGGTCGTGACGAGGACACATCGCCCCACAAACCCGCCCTCATCATCGCGCCGGCCGTCGACGCCCAATACTTCGCCGACGATACTCTCGGCGAAACCCACGCGGAAACCCTTCAGGCTCGAACTCTCGCCCGGTTGGCGACCTACGCTGATGGGTACGACATCCCGGTGCTCGTTACGCGAAACGAACGAAACGAATTCACCGAGTCAATCGCGACGGCCGCCGACCACCACCTGGAGTGCGAGCAGACCCGGATGGGGCCACGGGTCGTCGGCGAGGACTTCGAGACGCTCGTCTATCCCGTCGACGACGGTGCGTACTACCAGACGACGTTCGCGTACTGGCGGCAGCTGCTCGCGGCACGCGCCACGCAGGTCGGCGTGGAACCGACGGTGCCGACGCCGTCGACGCCAAATCCGGAGGATGTCGGGACGGGCGTCACCGCTAACGGTGAGACGGTGGCGGCCACCGCGGACCCCTTGCTCAATGCGTGGACAGCGAGCGGTACAGGAGGGCGATAGCGATGGGACGCACGAATCCGACGTACCGAGATGCGCTGCGGGCCATCGAAGAGCGCTGGGCGGAATTCCGCCGGGCACTGCGGCGTCGCGACCAGCCGCGCTTCGACCGGCTGTTCGAGTACGCTCGCAAGCACGCCGACGCGAGCGGGCTGTTGAACCACCAGAACCCGCTGCTGCCGGCACTGCTCAGCATCGATCTCGAACAGGAGGAGTGCCTCGACGACCACGAGGAACGCCTCGAGGAGCTCGAAGCCGCGGTCGAAAAGAGCGGAGAGGACCACGAGAGGCAGTCTCGCTACGTCGATCCCGACCAGGAAGGACAGTGACAGTACTCGAAATCCCACTTCACGATGCAGTCACTCGATCCCATCGAGTGAGAGCTATACCTCCCCGATTCCAGAGTTCTGCCGAGAATAGATATTCAGATGGAGAGTCGGAATTTCAACTCATAGACATTGAGCGTCTTATTTAATGAAGTACGTCTCAGCCGATGTTCGTGCTGAAATTACCAGTTGACACTGGCTGTCAGATTCCACGTACTGTTTCGGTTGAACAGGGGCTTGATATATGTCGCAGATAATCCCTTGAATTCATACTCCCGATCCTCAGACAATCCATGGTTGTGAGTGAGATCACAGTACAACTCGTCGTAATTAGCTAACACGTTAATGTGGTGTTCTGCTTCTGATTTAGACCGATCAGGTCCACTAAGTTCTGATTTGAGATGAGAAAGGAGATCGTCGTTATTCTGTAATGGATTCTCGATGATAAGTCCGTTAACACTTGGGTCGTCGTAGTTCTCCTCTTCCGTGGTGATCTGTTCGGAGACAACTGGTGTGCTACCTTCTGGTGCTTTGAATCCGGTTCGTGGAAGATCGAAGGCTGTGGCATTGAATAGTTCATTAAAACCAAAGGCGCGAGCCAGGCGTTGATAGAGTGCTCCAGTAACGGGAACGCCTTCCGTGATGAACCGGAGTTCGACATTTGAAAGTACTTGTTTGTCACGGGATGATCGGGGAATTTCCGCCCTGATAAGCAGGTATTCGTCTTCGTAGGCAAGGTTGGCAATATAGATGAGGTGTCCATTCTTGTACGTCGGAATGTCCTCATCAGCGAACGTGGCGTGGGCTTCTCTGACTGCCGTGGCAAGGTTAGCAGGCCCTCGACCGACGAGTGCTCCACCCAGCTGATGAACTGTAAACCAAGACGTGCTGAGTCTTCCTATGTTGTGGAGTTTTGCCAATCGGTCTGTGAACTCATCGCCATCCATATCATCCGTCCGTGTTCGGATTTCCATTGAGTTCTCACCGAGGTGGAAAAACGGATGGAACGTCACTGAGTCATTGATGTCCGGTGAGTCCGTGCCTTGTGTCCGAATAAGTCGTGGCCCAAAATCGTTGTAACCGGGACGTGGAAGAGTGACTTCTCCCCGCTCTTCGGGAAGATCGTGGACTCCGTTCTCAAGGGTCTCGATATACGCTTCCTCAATTGTTTGGTCGGTCTGCTCTGCGTGCTCCTTGATTCTCCCATGGATGGACCACGGAATATCAACATTCGGCCTCATATGCCTATACCATACCACAGATACCAGATAAATCTTTGGTCTGTATATACCCAAAGTATGGTTTGGAGCGGGATGAGACAACGGCGAAATACTCTGATGTCAGATAAATCAGATATCCAATAATCGAATCTGGAACTTAACCAACGAGTAATGCCAACACTCGAATCTGTTGGTTAATACTGGTCCGTGATCCCGGAAAGCATCCCGGAAAAGAAAGAGTACGCGCAAAACAACACGAGATCGGATATTAAAGGGGATTTGCGCTATTCGGTTGAGACTCGGAAACGACACGCCTCAGCTTATGAGACACGCAATCGTCCAGTTCGCTAGAGGAGAAAGAGCCACAGATGCCGTTCAGTATCGACTTCTTGGACGACGGCCGCGTACTGGAGTGGGAAGCGACCGACGACGGCGCCGTCGCAACCGAGCGCAATGACTACACCCCACGCATCTACGTTGCCCCTCGCGACCCAGAGACCGACCTTGACCTCGCGACGCTCCAGTCGGTGTACGACCAGCACCCGGACGTCGTCGCGACCGAGACGGTTGCGCGACGGCCCGGCTTTCGGCGGGGCGAGGAGACAGTCCTCGCCGTCGACGCCGCCCACATCGACCGCGTCACTCCACTCGCCCGGCAGGCACGCCAGCTGTCCGATTACCCTATCGGAGATCTCGCCTGTTTCAACGTTGATTTCTCGCGGGAGTTCCGGTACTGCTTGGAGAAGAGCGTCAATCCCACGCCGGCGAGCGAGCTGTCGACGCTCCGGCTCAGCGTCCCGGTGACCGAAACGAGCAACGATGTCTATGGAGAGCTGTCCGTCGCCGGCGACAGCATCACTGGCTCGCCCTCGGAGCTCTTGGCCGCCGTACAGGCAGCACTCGACGCACACGATCCGGACATCCTGGTCTGCTCGACGAGTGAGATTGTCCCGACACTCTACGAGATGGCAACAGACGCCGGCGTCGACGACTTCTCGCTGAGTCGGTGGCCGGACGTGGACTACCAGCAACTCGCAGGTGCGTCGACCTACGCCAGCTACGGCCAAGTGGGCCACTCACCAGCACGGTACAATGTTCCGGGCCGGGCCATCATCGACGAGTCGAACACGTTCTTCTACGGAGAGACGAACCTCGATGGTGTTCTCGACCTCGTATCGCGCTCAAAAAAGCCCGTCCAAGAACTCGCATGGGCATCTATCGGGAACGTTCTCACAGCAATTCAGATCTGTGAAGCACATGACCACGGCGTGCTCGTCCCGTGGAACTCCTGGCGCCACGAGTTCTACAAGTCGATGGGGACGCTGCATGATGCCGACCGGGGCGGGTTCATCTTCGCGCCGGAGGTCGGTTTCCACGAGAACGTTCACGAACTCGACTTTTCGAGTCTCTATCCGAATATCATCTGTACGCGAAACGTCTCGCCTGACGTTATCCGGTGTGATTGTCATAGCGACCGTGACGATGTGCCCGGATTGGGGTACTCGATTTGTGACGAGCGTGGTTACCTCGTCGACGTCCTTCAGCCGATCATCGACGCTCGCGACGAGATCAAGGCGGCAATCCGACGAGAACGGCAACGTGATGAGCCCGACGAGGAGCGACTCAATGAACTCGAGGGCCGCTCGGGAGCGCTGAAGTGGATCCTCGTCGCGTGCTTCGGTTATCAGGGGTTCAGTAACGCGAAATTCGGCCGTATCGAGTGCCATGAAGCCATCAACGCCTACGCTCGTGAGATATTGCTCTTGGCGAAACAGCGCCTGGAGGCGGGCGGCTGGCGCGTCGTCCATGGTATCGTCGACTCAATCTGGGTCACGCCTGATCCAGACGTCGACAACGCGTATCGCGAGGACCTCGAAACGCTTGCGAGGGACATTACCGATGAAGTCGAGATTCGTCTCGAGTACGAAGCTCACTACGATTGGGTTGCGTTCGTGCCGCAGCGAGAGAGCAACGCCGGCGCGTTGACGAAATACTTTGGGAAGGTCAGTGGCGAGGAGGAGTTCAAGCTCCGAGGCATCGAAGCTCGCCAGCGGTCGACACCGCCGTTCATCGAAGCGGTACAACGGGAGTGTATAGAGGTGCTTGATGAGACACGGTCAGCAGACGCAGTCATCCGGCGGCTCAAAGCGGCGATTGCAAGCCTGCATGCCGGAGAGGTTGCTGCCGACCAACTCGTCGAACGGAATCGAGTCTCAAAACCACTGGAAGGGTATACCCAGAATACGCAGAACGTGGCCGCGCTCAAACGGGCACGAGATCAAGAATTGGGCCTCCATCCGGGACAGGACATCGAGTACGTGGTCGTCGACGATCAGAAATCATCTCGAGACCGTGTCGCCTTAGCGCATGAAGAGATTGAGGAGTACGATCCCGAGTACTACGAGACACAGCTCGTTCGAGCTGTCGAGAGTGTCCTCTCTGCAAAAGGGTGGGATCGGACAGATATTCGACGGGAGCTCGCTGAAACGACTACGAGGAGACTGAGAGACTACTGTTGAAATGTGATAGTGGGGACACCGGGTTTCCGGTGAAATCTGAGAGATACTGAGACTCCGCACGCACACCGGGTTTCCGGTGAAATGCAACTCAGCCAAGTCACCCCAGAATTGACCTCGGATTTGAACCACACGCACACCGGGTTTCCGGTGAAATAGAGAGCCGGAGTAGTAACCAAGAACGCTTAGCATCAACTACTATTGCGTCAACTGAGAAGCGTAGACAGACACACCGGATTTCCGGTGAAATAGCCCAATAGAGACGATTGAGCTGCTATAACCATTGATGACAGAGAAGAATTTTCCTACGCTATCTACGGATACAGAGAGATCTACAGGAGGAAGAGCAGCATAGGACTCACACCATTCAGAAAATGACTAGATACTATCTTTATTGCTCTGTCTGACATAGTTTTATATACAATCCTAGCGTTACATTCCAGTAACTGAATCGCCTTTCATAGACTCAAGCGAGATTTTCTCGCTTATGATTTCTATTACTCCAATGGAAAACACTCTACTGAACCGTTCTATCCTGTTTATCTCGTAATCTCTGTCCCTGTTCTACTCCGGCACTTCGTTGGGTATCTCGCCAATGCGGCTGAGGTAGATCGCAGTTGAAACCGTGTTTCCGATGTATCCTAACCCCCGTTTCATCTGGACACTAGACACCCTCTGAGCGGTTTTCACCGGAAACGTGGTGTGCGTGTCTCGGGGAAAGTCTCAAGACGTTTCACCGGAAACCCGGTGTACAAGCAATGTCCGACTCTGACGATCTCTTCATTCTCGAAGATCCCATTTTCGTGAACAAGGAACTGCTTGAAATCAGCCATCTCCCGGAGGAGGATCGCATCGTTGGTCGAGATGAAGAAATCAAGCAACTGGCTAATGCAGTCAATCCCGCTATTTTTGGCCAGAGTCCTAGCAACGTCCTCTTGTATGGCAAGACTGGAACGGGTAAGTCTCTCTGTGCAAAATATGTTTCTCGCCAACTGGTCGATACCGCAGCTGAGGAGGGTATTAACGCCGCCTACGCGTATGTAGATTGTGCCCAAGACAGTACCGAAACTCAATCTGTGCAGACTATCGCGGACTCAGTAAATACGGAGGAGAACGACATCTATATTCCCGACAAGGGCATTAGCACTGCAACCTACTACAAGCGACTCTGGCGGATTCTCGATATGCGTTATGACGTCGTCCTCATCATCCTTGACGAGATCGATAAACTCGAAGACGACGACATCTTAATGCAGTTGTCACGAGCTGGTGAGGCTGGAAAGATTGAAGATTGTAAGATTGGTGTTATCGGGATTAGCAACAAAATCAAATATAAAGACCGGATGGATGAACGGGTCAAGTCCAGTCTCTGCGAGCGCGAATTTGTGTTCCCACCCTATGACGCTAATCAGCTCAATGAAATCATGAGTGCGCGGAGCGACGCCTTCAGAGAGGGAGTACTCGAAGATGGTGTTATCCCTCGGGCAGCTGCCCTGGCGGCTCGTGAACACGGCGATGCACGGAAAGCGATCGATATACTTCGATATGCAGGTGAAATTGCCCAATCGTCGGATATGAAAACGGTTCCCGAAGACTTCGTTGTTCAAGCTCGAGAGCGGGCTGAGACTGATCGGTTCCGTGAACTCATTAGCGGCTCAACGCCACATTCTCGCTACGTACTACAGGCGTTGACTATCCTTTCGGTTGACAATGCTGGTAACGGCGCTGAGGATATCGGCTTCCGAACAACCCGAGTCTACGACGTGTACGAAGAAATTTGCCGTCAGGAAGGTTCTGAGTCTCTCTCGCTACGACGCGTCCGCGACCTTCTCAAGGAACACGCTTTCTTAGATATTATCGAACAGACGCGCCACAGTGGTGGTAGTGCAGAGGGGAGCTACACAGAGCACCAGCTTCTGGAAGATCCAGATGTCGTTCAACAGGTCCTCGAAGATACTATCAGCTAAACCGATTTTGTTAGGCGGGGTACTACCACTGTTCCCTCCCTCTGAGATGCATCTAGTTTCACCGGAAACCCGGTGTCTGTCGATAGATCGTAAACATCGATATTCGACTGTAGACTGCGCATTTCACCGGAAACGCGGTGTGCCACGTCTGAGTTCCCAACAGTCCACTATCGTCACACAATGAACCTTTTTCACCGGAAACCCGGTGTGGACAGTGAGCTGGCTGACTACCTTAACCAACATTGCATCGCTCAATGTAGGTTAAGACTTTAGCTCCACAATGCGATTATTTCGAGTGGTACTATTTTCTCAGTATGGCTCAGAGCAGTCCAGTTGGTGGATTACCGTGGAGACACCACTGGACCATAGGCGGACTCTTTGCTTGTGATTCACTCGTCCGGGTTGACCGGTCCCTTGTACTTCGATTTCACTTTGTCACCTTCCCGCCACTGCCAGTAATAGTAGCGGTTGTCATTGATTTCCTTGATTGTAATCGTGGCCTTCGATGGGACGTCGTCGGGAAGGTCGTCGGGCCTGTCTTCGACCCCGTCTCCAGCCGAATCCTCTTCCATCCGGGCCTCACGTACTTTGTGTTCTGCTAGCTCCTCGGCGTAGTGAGCAATCTGTTGGAGTTGGTCTGGAGAGTACCCGTTCAGCGTGTCGATGACGCTTGTCGGGAGTTCCGCCGGTGGCGTCGGTGGCTCGTAGGACATCAGTAGTCGCCTCGCATTAACCAACAAGGCGGCTAGCCGAATAGTATTGTTGGTTAATCAAGGACCGAGTGCTACCTCATTCGAAATACACATCGAACATGGAGGGTGTTCGCTTGCTATCTTGAGGTTCTGGCACTCAACGGATGCATCGCTTCGGGTATCCTGCTGCGGCACTTGGATACTGCGCGGGTTCATATCCGATGCCGGCGTAACTAACCTCCGTAGATGACTACACCCTCCCAAAACGACGGGTCACCAGACGTCGATATCCCCAGCAATACGCCCACGTACAGCCCAGTCACACTCAGTTCGATCCACGCTGCTATTGGTGAACTGGGCTACTCGAAAGAGTACATCCCAGTGGTCTCTCAGGCCCTCGATGAACTCCAGCTCGCATTGTCGACCGCGCAAGGCGGGACCTTCCTCTCTATAGAACTCGCAAACAAAGCGAAATCCTCGAAATATCTTCACATCGATATTCATTCCGAACCCCAGAAAGGGCCGACCCAAGCTCTCACGGACTACTCTCCTGGATTCGATGAAATCATGCTTGCGAGCGGAAGTCTCGTCCGGACGATACTCGATGAGTTTCTCTGCGTCGTCGACCCCGCATGGCAGCACTCGGCCTCTGAGGAACCGTTCGTGGCTCGGAACTCCGAGCCGGGGAGTGGTATACCTGGTGGCCTTTCAGCAGACTCTCCCAGTACGGACGCGTTCACTGAGGATCGACTCATTCCCGGCGTCAACTCTCTTGAGATGCTGTACGCTGTCCACGCAATCGTGGAATTGGCTTTTTACATCTATCTCACAGAGCCTGGGTTCGCTGGTTCGCTGACGACTGACTTGGAGCCCGACGTGCCCCGATTAGTCGCCCGGACTGCTCACTTCGACGATCTTGTGATGAACGAGCCCGGCCCGTACCGCGCTCCTATTGCTAGCGACTAAGTCTCATCTCCGTCGAAGCTGTATCTCTCAATAAAACGCATATATATGAATCTTACAAAGATATATTGCACTTCGTACCCTACCTATGCTTATGACGGAGTTTGACCCGGCGCCAGAGTCACCAGCCACCGAACGACGGTGGCAGCAGGGGGAGGATACGTTCAGTCGTGTCTACGATGTCGCAATGGGGATTACGTCACCCACCCCCGCTGCCGAGATTGCAGACGTCGCAGATTGTTCTCCGAACGCTGCCAAAAAGCATCTTGATCGACTAGCGAAGATGGGTATCGTCAGTGTGAACCGTGACGGCCGGCCCGTGCAGTACGAACGCAACGAGGGGTATCTAGAATGGCAAGATGCCAGCCGGATTGCTGACGAACTGACCGTCGAGGAGATTATCGACCGGGTCAGTGAGCTTGAAGAAGAACGGGCCGACTATGAAGATGAATTCGATGCTACCGACCCAACTGCTGTGAGCGGTTATGACCAGGACAGTCACGAGGCGATTCATGACCGGATGACTGCAGTCAGCGAGTGGCGCGGTGTCATTCGGGATATTCGACTGTACGAACTCGCCCGTCAGCTCGCAGAGAACGATGGGCACCTAATCCCGGCATAGATGGGGCCAGACCCACCCACTCCGAATTCAGGGTCGCCTGGTCCACCCGACCGACAAACGCTGCAACTCCTGGCCCGGCATCTTCGAAATGAGGCACTCATTGTCGAGACGGCATTCGATCCCGACAGCTACGAGCCTCGCCTGCTTCACGCCTTAGTCGACGCGGGACAGTATCCTGAGGGCGTCATAGCGGCTCGACTCGATATTCGCTGGTTCACGACGGGAGATTTCTCGTTCCACTACGTCGAAACACACGAGGATGAAAGCCGATGGGAGTGTCGCTGGGACCGTCATCCAAATCCACACAACGCACGACTGCACTTCCACGAACCACCAACCGCAGTGGACGCTACCGACTTGTCACTGTCATCACGCCATCCGTTGGATATCTACTCTACGGTTCTTGATGCTATCGAGGGGCGCATCCAAACGCTCTGGGAGAATTGAGCAGCTTGCAGTCTTGCGTTCCAAAACAGTGGTTGGTTGACAGACCAGCCACCTGTGCCTCTGACAGCCGTATCTGACCGGCATCTGTACCTTCCTTGTTGACGACATAAAACCTCCGTAACACCGGTGTTACCTCTCAAAACTAGTTGCAGAAAACCGGGCGTGGGCAACACCCGGCTGGGATCAATGGGGCGAGGCCTCGGGCAACTGGACAGTTGGAGGTGTGAAACTCGCGGAGACCATCGCCCACATAGAGGGGCTCTCTACACGCGATATACGTTTTGTGGTGAGTATCTTTCATACCGACCGCTGACGACGTCGACGACTGGCCGGACGTAACCAACGTCCAGCCAAAGACACACGGGATTCGGATTTGAGGTCGGGAGCTATCAGGGGGTTTTGACCTCAGATCCGTGTCCCATTGAGACCGTACCTGAGGCGGTGTGATAAAAATTAGCCAACCGGGGCTCGTTGTATCGAACTCTCGGAAGCAAAGGGAAGCGTACGAGATGACGTTCCAAGAACTCGAAGCGGTCGATGCCGACGACGACGAAGAAATTCGGGCAATCTGCGACTGGGTCGTCGAGCAGATTCGAAAAAGAACGGCTCCCGTCGTCCCGGGCAGTACGCCGACAGGCGGCGAAGTTCTGCCGGGCGAACGGATACCAGGTTCGGAACGACGAGTGGCTCGGGATTTAGACCGAAAACCCAGGCATCCGTTTCGATGACTATTGTCACGCGTGACCGGGACAGGTCCTCTCACTGGCCAGTAAGCGACTATACTCTCGCGAGACGCACCGGTCCCGTGTGGAACTGGTACGGGCTTTATCATGTCAGTAGTACAACTTCTGGTATGGCATTCGACATTGAGGCCCCGGACCCACCGGACCTCTCGAACCGAGGCATGCCGCGCGAGTTCGAGTGGCAAGAAGAGACGCTGGGGTCGGAGGACTTCTATCGCGAGGACCTCGAAGACTTGCTTCAGGAGGGTGCGTGGAAGGAGGGGTTCAACGAATGGGCCGAGTACACGAACCTCGAGGAAGAGCATCTTCGACTCGTCAGTGAGCTCGACCTGTTCCACGCGCTCGATTTCTACTGGGACCCGACCGAAGACCGGCTTCGTTTCGACGCCCCACGGATTTCGGACGACTGGCGGGAGCGAGACGCGACTGCATCGCTCGATTCGAGCACGGTGTCGATGATAGACGGCGAGTTAGACGACCTCGGCCGGGCGGTACAGGAGGTACTGGAAGACTACCTCGAACGGAACGGGTATGGGTCCGACTTTGGGTTAGGTGAGGAAACGTACGGCGACCGAGAGGAGTGAATCCCGCCACTACGGCCTGTTGGACGGTGTCCGAGTCCGGTGACCGACCCAGTACTGCCAGTCTACAGCGTGACCGCTACAGGAGTCGCGACCGGCACAGTAACCACCGTTCTGACGGCGAATTCACTGACCGAACTGGTCACTGTGTCTCCTCACTAGACAGGGTTAACTGTTCAGATGAGTTACAGGCGGTATGATTGACCAGTTTGTCGGTGATGTTATGACGCAGTCGGTTCAAACGGTTCCGCCAGAGACGACGGCCTGTGAGGTAGCCACACTGTTCGCGGATCACGATATCGGTTCGGCAGTCGTGGTCGATCCCGAGACGGGCCAGTACAGCGGCATCGTCACGGAATCCGACCTCATGCGACTGGTGGCAGCAGGGGCAGATATCGACACCGTGACTGTGGACACGTTTCTCAGTACACCGGTCGTCACAATCGCCAGCACAGAAGATATCCACGCCGCCGCTGCCATGATGAAAGAGCACTCAATCCGGCGGCTCCCGGTTACCAATGACGGCGAAATCGTCGGTATCCTCACGACCACAGACCTGACCCATTATCTGCCCCGGTTGCGGAACACAGTCCTCCGTGGACGGAACGACCTGGCCGCTCAATGAAGACGATGAATGTTTCACTTGTTCCCTGCTTCTAGCATGGATAAGAATGCTTGGTCTGCACCATGTTTATATACGCTCGGTGTCAAGTTATTGTACGGAATAACAGTTTCACACTGTGCGTTGGTCCCTGACGATGAAGGGGCCGCTTGAACCGGTGTGCCGGACGTGCAGATACACCCGTTTTTTTTCGTGTGGTCGTCACGCGGAACGCATTAGCGAGTCTCAGCGTTCCGCACTACGAGCCACCAGTATGCCGCGAAACATCGACTCGGCGTCACTCAACGTGATGTTCGACGCCCTACGGAACCCGTATCGCCGACGAATCCTCGTCGCCATCTCCGACCACAATCCATGTGAGATAACCGAATTCGCCCGGAACCAGATCGCGTCCGTCTCTGAAGATGAAGCCGACCCCGAACGGCTGGAAGTGCAATTGCTCCATTCTCACCTGCCCAAATTGGCTGAGAAGGGGTATATCGACTGGAATCCCGAGGCGGAGACGATTCGGCGGGGACCGAACTTCCACGACATCGCACCGCTTCTCCAGTTGTTGGACGACCATGCCGAGAAGTTACCAGCCGACTGGCCGTAATTCACGCTCGTTCTTCGGGAGCGAACCACTACATCCGCACACTCATTCTAACAGACGATTCAGAAGAACAGAGTGAGAAATAATCTGACGTGCAATATTCAATCTCCCAGTAACACTGTACAAATCGCCATATCAGTAATACCCGCGCGTGCCTTGTCCAGAGTCCTCGAAGTCTTCCGTATCAATATCCGTGGTGTCTGGCGTGCTAGTCCCACTCGCATCGTTTTCGTCAACACGGGGTAGCTCCTCGATGTCGTGGTTCATCGTCTCGGAGAGCTCCTCTAATTCGCCACTCGGTGGGAAGTCCTCTCGCTCAACAGACTCCGCATCACGTTCAGCTGCATTTCTCCGCGCATCTTCGACGATGTCTTTCAATTCCGCTCCGGTGAGTCCCGCAGTGTGACTTGCGAGTTCGGCTAGGTCTTCACCGGAGAGTTCCGATGGGACAGCAGCGAGATGCACGTTCAGTATTGCATGACGTGCCTCTTCGTTGGGGAGGCCGACCTCAAAATGAGCCGACAGTCGACCCGGACGGAGTATTGCTGAGTCGATATCAGCAGGACGGTTCGTGGCTGAGACAACGATAGCTTCGCGATTCTCTTTCGTGAGTTGGACGAGGAATTCCGAGGTCACTTTGCGATCCTCTGCATGAATCGTCCCGTCACCGAGAGTACGTGCCCCGAAGAGATGCTCCGCTTCATCGATAAATATCACGCAGGGGCCTAGCGCTTGCGCTTCCTGAAACAGGACCTGAATCTGTGCAGTGCTGGCGTTGACCCATCTGCTGGTGACATCACCCGGCGACAGCTCAACAAATGGAATCCCGAGTTCGCCGGCTAGTGCCCGAGCGAACATCGTTTTCCCTGTTCCAGGCGGCCCGTAGAACATAATCCCTCGAGACGGCTGGATTCCGAACCGTTCGTATCGATCATCGCCTTCGAGTGTGGTCCTCAGTGGTTTTAGAACACGCTGATTCAAAGCTTCCTTTACATCGTAGTACCCACCGATATCCGCAAATGTGGTCTGGGAGTATCGCCAATCGTAGGATAGCTGTTCTAAATCCACGACTGCCGGTTTTTGTGAATGCTGTTGAGAGGCGTTCCCGATGTGCTTGCGTGACTTCGGAGATATCTTGATTTCTGTTGAGTCGCCACTTGTACCGGAGCTTGGACTTACCGAGGACGCGGTTGTAGCTTTTTGATCTCGATTAGAGTTCAGCGTCTTCGTATTGTTCCTGTACCAAGCCCCAAGAGTTCCGATAATGAATACAGTTAGATAGACGATTGGGAGAACGAATTCACCAACGACCCCTTGATTGAGAGCTTGCTCCCCAACGAAATCTTCGACAAAAGTCAGCGCCAACCCCAGCAATAACAGCAGTGCGCTGCCCGTGCCTATAGGTCCGTGAACTCTCCCATCCCACAGAGACGCAGGGATGAACATTAGTCCATAGATGAGACCATACATCAGAACACCATTTAATGCAACACTTTCACCTACGATTTCCCATTCTTGACCGATTGGTAGCCCAAAATACAGCGCTATGAGCAACATAACGAGGGTGCTCAGAACAGCTTTGATTTTGACACGTGTATTGAATCTGGACAAATCCAATACAATTGTCGAAGAGAGGTCTACGACGAATAGAATGAGTGCTATTAGAAAGTACTGGAGGTACGACATTTTATTTTAGTTTGGTTTGTTGTTGGGCAGTTTTTCGACAGAGGAGTGCATTGCCTTCTTTATCACTTCAATATTATTTGAATAGAACGGTAACACAACTTCAACACGAAGTTGGACTGCAGTCCTATTTGATGTCTCCAGAATCGGCAGCCTTTCCAGCGGCTGCCTTTCCAAATTTATCTAATGTCGTTTCCTCAGGCGGCCGTCCTATAGAGCTATCTGCATTGTTTGGTCCTATTATCATATTAGAGGAGGATCGCTTTGTTCCAGAATAGGCTAAATAAGGATTCCCTCCGGCTGCTCCAACGAGGGCTGAGGCACCTACCTTGGTAACATTTTTTGGAACTGTGAACCCCGCCATCTTAGCGCCTTTCGTCGTGTGGCCAGCCGCTGACGTTCCGTAGCCAGCAGCTTTACCGCCCCTGTGTTGCCAGTCTTTCCAGAACTGGCTATCCTCAGCGGTACTTTGCATCTGTTCTCCAGCGGCCTGCTGCTCTTCGGTAAGGTTCACTGTTTGTGTCCTACCACTGGAATCCTGGTAGGAGGCCATCGTAGCACCTGAGTCACCATCCGTGTACACAGTTGCGTTAGCTCCTTCTGCTGGATTTTGGGAGAGAACTCCGAGCTCAGATGCTCTCTGGAGGTCAAGATCGCCGGAGGTAATTGCTTCAGAAACGAACTCACTGGTCTCTGAGGCGTGTTTAGCTGCGTCTTTTTTCTTGTCGACAAAGTTGTTGAATTGACTAACCGGGTTGGCCTTATCGGCAACACCAGATGCAGTCTCGCTCACTTTGTTCACCCCGGAGCTGACGCTGTCGTCGACTTTCGATAGCGTCTGGCTCTGACCAGTCGCGAATTTTCTTCCTCGCTGCGCTACACTCCCCATACGACTGGCCAGTCCAGAACCCCCACTTCCTAAGCTAGAGGCACCTGTACTGGCAGCGCTGGCGCCTGAAGCACCAGCCCCGGACGCCCCAGCGGCACCTCCTGCACTACCAGCACCACCGGCACCAGCAGCGCCGGCGCCACCGGCTGCTGCACCACCACCCGCCACAACGCCACCGACACCAGCCGTGGCGACGGTCCCGACTGCTGCAGCGGCGGCCAAGGTTGCAGTGGTCGCTGCTTCCCCGACGCCGAGTGGTTTGCCCGCCCAAGATATCTGCTTCCAAACGACCACGACCAGGATTATCGGGAAGATCATAATCAGGGCTATCTCCGCAGCCAGGGATGCTGCCGTTCCAGCAATTCCGTCGGCACCCTCGACGAACCCACCGTTTTCGATGAGTGCCATCGTGAGGATGACCAGCGAGATAATCGGACCCGAAAGTAGCGCGTAGACGCCCATCTTGAGATAGGTCGCTCCGACGTTACCGACGGCTTCCAGCGGCCCTCGTCCAACGAACCAGAGAGCCACGAAGAACGGGGTTCCGATGAACACCAGGTATACGATGAACCACCGGAGCAGCAGGAAGAATATCGTGAATATCACAGCAAGCATCGTCAGGAACGCCGTGAACAGAGAGATGACCATACTCAGCGTGGATGCCAAATCGCCAGCTGACTCGTAGGAACCGAAGGCCCCACCCACAGTCGGGTCGTAGTCCAGCATCCCGATCGTCACGGCGTTGGTTACATCGATAGCGAACCCCCACGCAGGCTGGGAAATCCCGATGAAGAAAATCGCCATCACCAGCCGGATTATCATCTCGACGATGCTGAATTCTCGATTCTCCCCGAACGGCCACGCAACGAGTGCTACAGCGAAGAAGATCGGTAGCAGTATCAGCGAGATATCGAATACACCGTTGAACACGTTGCCAGCAGTGGCTGATTCATACGGATTTGGAACTACGATCAGCTGTCGAATCATCCGCTCAGTAATCGCGGATGAAAACTCGGTGGCGGCATCCTCGAATATCACCTCGACCTCATCGAAGAAGAATTCGACAATGCCGGTCATGACGTTCCTAAGGTCCTCTCGAATGCCCATGATTACTGGTCTCCCACGGTCGATGTCTTCTGACTGGGCTGATTGAACGCCGCAGATGCGTCCAATGTGTCATCAATGCTCGGCACATCTTCTTGGACTGGCTGAGACGGAGCGATGTTCTCGCCTTCTCCAGCACCGACCGCTGGCTCGCTAGGTGCTACGCCACCCTCTTGCTGGGCGATGTACGCCCATGGATCGAGGTCGTTATCGAGGACGTGATGTTCGAATTCCCCCGTGTGAACCTCGATACGGCGACGGCCGTGTTCCGTGGAAGAGAGAAGACAGCCAGAAAACCCCGAGGCCTGCCCTCGAGGCGCATCTGACTGTAGGTAGTTCACCTCTTCCGGAGAGAGGTCGAAGTACTCTCGCGTCTCTTCGGCCACTGACTGCGTGTAGAACAGCATCTTGATGTCACAGTTATCGTAGACCTCGTGGGCCTCTGGTGTCCGGAGGAACTCGTGAGCCGTCTGGCTCATGAGCGTCAGACCGGCGTCATAGTGCCGGGCGTGTCTGATGAAGAGGTTGATGAGATCACGCGTCGACTCCCGGCCCAGCAGATAGTGGGCTTCGTCGAACGTGACGTCGAACCGGCTGGGTGAGCGTTTGGCCTCGAGATACGCCCAATTCAACATCGCGTGAAGAATGAGCGGCATCTCCCCGGTGTCAGCGAAGGAGCTCATATCCATCACGACGAGGCGTGAGTTGAGATCCAGGTTCGTCTGCCCGTTCAAATTCTGGTTGATGCCTCCAGGCTTGAACGACTCAAATTTCGGCTCCAGTGCCTCGGCAAAGCTACGGTGTGCTTCCGATGGCTCAAATATCGCGTCAGGAACAGCGAATGGCGGTGTCTCTGCCAGCTGTCCATCGGAATCTAGGATATTGAGTTCCTGTAACTGGAGGAGGTCCTCCATTGGGACAATCTCTTGCTCGAACGCTTTCGCGAAGCCGCCCACAGCGATGGTTTTCACTCCACGGATGAGATCACCGATAGTCGGTGACTCATTCTCATAGGTGTCGTACTGTCCCATTACGATCCCTTTCGAGAGGTACGCGTAGTGCGCTGCTTGGGTCAGCATCCCTTCTTCGGCCGGTGGGAGTCCCCCACTGGCTTCGAAGAGGGTGTGTAGCATCTCGACGATGGCTCGGACGGTAAGCGCATAGGTATCTTCAGTCTCACCAATGTCTCTGTTCGGTGGTTCAAGATCCATCGGGTTGACTTTCTGATTCCCACCGAAGCGAATCACCTCTCCACCGAGCTTTTCGGCGAAATACGGGTAATCGTCACCAGCTGGGTCGAAGAGGACGAACTGAACATCTGGTTCACGGAGCATCCGGCGATACACCTCGCTCTTTCTGCAGTAGGACTTCCCCGACCCCGTTTTCCCGGTGATTGCCGCTGCAAAGCCGGAATGAGCATAGCGGTCGATAACGACCGGACGGGATGTGTCGTCGAATCCCAGTAGTATCCCATCTTCGTCGTAAATCGGCGGTTCAACGAGATTGAATAACGTCCCGAGTGCTTCCAGCTGGACCGTGTGGGTGTTGTCGATAGTATCGGTAGCAAAGGGGGCGACAGAGCCGTTGGCTTCGAACTGCTGTCGGCGCAGGACGACCGTTTCGACATCTTGTTCGGCGAGAATGGTCTCGACCTGTGAGCGCGTCTCCGCCAGCTCCTCTTGGGACTCCCCGAGCAGCTCGATGTAGACCGCAATCTGGAACATCTTCGTCTTCCCGCGAACGACGTCCTGGAGGATGCGAAGCAGGTCGTCCCGTTCGGCTTCGTCTTCCTGCAAATCCGTACGGCCCTTCTTCGCCTTCCGCATCAACGATGTCTGCGTATGGGTATATCGAGCCTGAAGCTTGTTGCGAGCCTTCTTTTGGTCCGTTGGCTCGATATGTAGCGATAGTCTGAGGTTGGCGTCAGCCACCGTGAGGGGCACGAGCCAGCCGAGACCGACTTTCGAGGGGAATGCTGTGACGGTCAACGTCGTCGAGATGGTGCCGTTTCGAACCTGATATTCCGGCGTTCGCTCCATCGTTTTGGGCGCGATCAGCTTCTTATCCAAATTTTCGCGCTCCGCGAGCGATTCAACGGGAGAGACGAGCGGGACTTCATCAGTTTGGAGTTGATAGGCCGCCCACTCGATGTTCTCGCGGTTTGGCTCCCGGTTTATCAGTTGTAGATACTCTATCGCGCCTTCGGTCTCGTTCCCGGTCAGATCGTCGATAGGGATGCGTTCTTCGTCGTCGTCGGATTCCTTTCCGAATAGGACATGTAATGGGTTCATTCATCCTCTCCTGCTTGCTTTTCACCTGGCTGTTCTGCTGGCGACACCTCTTCGCTAGAATCTCTCAGAGTCTTCTCAGACGCTTCTTCACTGCCGGCTGTTCGTGACTCCATTTCAGTACGCTGCTCCTCGCTGTCCTGGTCTGTGGTGTCTGGCACCGCTGCTGAAATGCCAGCAGTGGTAAGCTGGCCGCCATCAGCTGCAACATCAGACACGACTGGACCGTCGTCATCGGCGTCGGATTCTACATCGATGCCTCCGTCTCGACCATCGTCACCATCAGTATGAATCGGCAGATTGAGTCGACGCTGCGAACGAATCGCTACGGCCACAGCGAAGACCAGTGCAAAGACACCAGCTGCATACACCTGAATCGTGAACGTAGTCTGTGCCGGTGCGGACAGGTCCCACTCGAAGGGATACGCCCTGACGAACAACACCGTAGCGTAGGCTGTGACAGAGAGGCCTGCTGTTCCAACCAGCTTGGCTCTCCTCCCGGTCGGTAGCAGTATGACGAGACTCAGGAGGAAGGCCGGCAGACTCACCGCTAGTCCAGCGAAGGATGCTGTTCGTGCGGCCCAGTAGATATCAGTACCTCGCGGTGCCGCTTCCAGACTCCAGACGAACCCGGTGAGACCACCGAGCGCTAACCCCACGCTCAGGATGGCCAGAGAGAGCCCAGCGTACACTGAGGCGGGAATAATCGGCCGCTCACCGTGACCGATGGGTCCTATGTTTCTGGCATACCAGCGCAGTATGCGGTCTTTCGAGACCCGGTCAGCCAAATCTGGGTGGGCAAAGCCTCCGTCAGGAATAGGAGCTAAATGAGTCGAATCGGATTCTGGTTCAGGTTCTGGGTCTGTATCAGAAACCCGGCTGTACTCAGACTCATTCTTGCTGCTTTGCTCAGGAGCCGGTGTGTCACCAACGGTGTCCGCGGAGCTCAATGCGGCGGCTTCGGCCACTCCCGAGGGTCGGGTGAAATTGCTCTGTGTGAACCCAAACGCTGGCTTCTCGTTGTTGTAGACCTCGTAGAGTATCTCCAGCACAGCGGGCCGGGTATCGATGAGAGTTGTTTCGACCTGTACCTGGGGCAGTTTCGAGGCCACGTGTGAGGCGCGTGCTTTCACTTCCTCGATGTACGCGTCCTCATCTCTCTCTTCAGGTTCGCTCTCGCCCTGTACTTTAGACAGAAGCGAGTTTAGGGGACTCTCTTCGGATCGATCTTCGCCCTTGGGGACAGCCACTGCGACAAAGAACTCTCTATCTCGAATATCTGCGACGTCGATGACTTCTCTGATCCACTCTGCGTGATACTTCCGACCATAATCTAACAGCGGGGACTCATCAGGAACGACATCTGAATCATCTTCGTTGTTCGATCCGATGACTAATTCGTTCTCGACAGCAACTCCTTCGAGATATGGCTCAGGGTTGTATGCCGTAGACATCGTCAGGATTTGTGTCGGAAACGACAAGCTCCGGAGATAGCTGAGGAACGAGCGGTAGATACTCTCTCGACGGTCGGCCGAAAGGACCAACCAGTCGGTTGGCTCGACCCGTACTATCATCGCATAGCTCGTTGGCGTCTCGATGATGCCACCATCTCGAATCGTGGTGAAGTCCATCAAATCGAGTGTCGACCCCGATCCGTCGACGGAGCTCATCGAGTCTCCTTTGCTTCAACAGTTGACGGACTGTCGAAGTCCTTGACACTACTTTCCTCGTGGAACGCCCGTCTGGCTTCTTCGGCGGGGTATGCGTCGTGGGTGAGCCATTGGTTTGAGGTGTCACCATGGCCGAGGCTCCCCTGCTCGGGGGTCGGCGCTTGCCAAATGAACTCTTCAGGGTCCCGAAAGTCATGGAGAATTGCCTTCATGAAATTCAATGGGCGTTGCCCTGCTGGCGTCCGCCTGTAGACAAAGACACCAGTACAGACTCCGACCAAGAGGAAGGGGAGGGTGACCTGTAGCGGTAACCCGAGTGTGTAAAGTATCACACACGGCAGCATCGGTGGGCCGACTGATTCCGCCAACTTTCGGACTTCGTAGCCACCTATCTTTGATTTCAGCAGATTCGAGGCCATCGGGATATCCTGGCTCACGCCGAATCCTCCGTACAATCCGTGTCGTCTCTACCAGACGGGAGACCGAGCTGTTGCTCGGTCGCGACGAGCTGCTGTTCGGCTTTTAACATTAGGCCACGCCATGTCAGGCCCAGGTCTTCTCGAACGGTGACGAGCCACTCATACTCGTCTGCATCGGAAATCTCGATTCGGGTCCTGTGGCTGGTAGGTGTCTCGGATGGCATCAGAACTGCCCCTCATCGAACTCGAGAGGATACTCGTCATATCCGTAGTACGGGTCGACTGAGTCGAACTGACCGTCGTGAGTTTCCTCACCCTCGTCCCATGGATCGGAAATTGGTTCGTCCTCAAACGCCTGGCTGTGGGTCTCTAAAGACTCGAACGTTTCATGTTCGCCATCCCTGGATTCATTGCTTGGTTCCTCACCACTGTTGCTTAGGGATTCGTGTGACTGGAAGGACCTTGGACCAGCATCGCGATCTTCGTCGACCGATGAAACATCACTGGACGACCTGGTTGTATCGTGTGGACCGCCTTCCTTGTCGACATCTGCTTCATCATTAGCAGAGAATCCCTGATCACTACTGGAGCATTCTGCTGTCCCGTCGAGGGTACTCACCGGGCTGGCGGAGGACGATGGGTTGGTATGGGCTCGTAGAATCGCTTGGACAAGGTCGGTGCTTGCTGCATCTTTCGCACCTGTGAGGAGTACGCCGCGCCACAACAGACCGTGGCGTTCACGGAGGTCACGGATTCGTTCGTATTCTTCTGCAGAGTGCCAGTCAATTTGTACTTCGGGCATTGGCGGGTTTCCTTACTATTGAGCGGACTAGCCCCGCTTACACGCTCACGAACCGCCTGGAGAGCGGGCATCGCATTGTCGTGTAATTAGGTGGATTTTAGCGGGCTTTTCCGTTGCATGGTCTCCGCTGGTAAATGATATAGTGATAACAGGATTGCAAGGATTGTAACATTACAACCGTTGGAATCTGTGAGTCTACTTGCTGTAGGTCGCCCTCTCTGCGCGTACTCAGCTGACAGCGGGATCCGCCGCTGGCAGCTCCTCCATCCCTCCAATGACATTCGAATCAACAGACCTGCTCGGGCATCTCATTGCCGTCGTTTCCAGTATCGGGCGGTTCCCCGCGTTTGGAGCAACGGCCGACGTATCGGCATCTGCTATCCTTTCCCACCTCGCCCATCTCACACATGGGTTGGGGGCTGTGAGCCAACAGTCGCTGGGAATTTTGCTCACATACCCTCTCGGTAGCAGTTCCGACATCGCCGTGACTTTCCTCAGTGGGCACAGCGGAATCGTTGACGAGATCGCCAGCGCCGCTGAGATGCCCGCGTGGTTCGGAACATCGATGCAGACACTCGGACTGATTCTACTCATTGTCGGTGCGATGGCTTGGGCCGTCAGTCCAAGTGTTCGAACGCGAGAACGGGGCTTCTATCTCGTATCCTCCGGATTCGTCCTAGCGATTGTCGGCTACGGATTCGAAACGTTTCAGGAGTTGATTCAATATGTCTTCACCGGATGACGAGGGGGCCTCCCCATTCGCTCGTATCTTCTCCCGAACGAAGACTTGGTCAAAATCGGTGGCCCCCATTCGGCAGAGGATCATCTTCGCTGTCCTCCTCCCAGCTATCGTTTTCAGCTCAGTCACGATGCCCGTTAGTGCGACTTCGCTTGACCCTATCTACGAAGTCCCGACACCCAGTCCCGGTGTAGAAACGGTCCACGACGGGACTTTTCGGATTCTGGCGAATAACGACGAAGACGTCTCACCATCGTATTTTGACTCAACCCCAGGTACCGATGAGACATATCTTGGGTATCCCAGTGCGCTTGGTGATGAGGGAATGCCGTCCGCAGATGCACTATACGCGTCGACGACTGGCGATGTTTACCGGACGCATCTCTCCGATTCTGTGCCTATCCCATATCAGGACGCGTGGGTCACATATACGGAATGGCGACGCTCGGGTGGAACGCCAGCCAGATTTTATCCAGTTAGCTCTGATTCGACGGTCCCAACAGACGCCTCTGGGCAGTGGCAAGTCGTCACTCGCAACCGGAATCTAGAGCCCCGGACGGTCTATAACGCGCAAGTCTACAGGAATCCGCTCACCGACGAACTTGAGATACTGAACTTTGATGATGCACTGGTCTATACCGCTCGCAGTGCGACTATTCAGGAGCGATATCTACACATTCGGGACCAGTATTCACAATACAGCGATGATTCCTCTAGAGCGCTCGTCCCAATGTTTGATGGAGAAGAGATCTATCCCACAGCAAGCGGTGGGTCTGTTCCGCTCCCGCACGGGCCCGGTAGTGCTGAAACAATATCGGATGCCTGGATTGGGATTTCCGATGTCCGAGAGAGTGCGTGGTATCGCGACTCCTACGTCACCGATAACGCCGACCTTGGTGCATACATTTTGTATGACTATCGGGCCAGTGCCCCCGATGACTTCACCAGCAGGTCCAGCTGTACCCGTACGCACACCGTCACCCGAACAGTCACCGTTGGGAACGAGACAAAGACTGTCACGGATACGCATACGCACAGGTATCCCCGGACTCGATGGGCTGAGTTCGACCTCGTCGATTCGAGTGCGACTGTCATTTCCGTCTCCTTAGATGGGGCGGACTACGATGGTGACTCCGCACTCGTTGAAAATGAGGAAGGCATCTGGATCGCGACCGATGGAGGAAGAGACGGCTCTGGTGAATCGCTGTACAGCGTCGGCTTCGACCGTCAGAACTAGGAAGTTGAAGCGGGAAACCGCCGATGATCCATGTCGAAGATTTCCCGCTTCACGAAGAAAGCGGTCCAGTTAGCTAAAAATGCTGTTGGTGAGCGAGGCGAAGTCGCCGCCCCCGAGGGGGGTGGCGGCTTCGCCGAGTATGCGGTGGTGTCGCTGCACTGTCTGCGGGTTTACTTGGAAAAATCCTACCGGGAAGCACTCGATTTGCTGAGCGAGATGCCACAAATACTCGGGGAGATCGGCCTCGACGCCGCCGATCTCCCCGACCACTCCACCCTAGTCAAGTGGTTTGACAGAATCAAGACCGCACTCTGGCGAGTGCTGCTGCGCCTGTCGGCGCAGCTGCACAAGCCGAGCGGTCACGCCGCCATTGACGCGACGTTTTTCGACCGGCAAAACGCTAGCAAACACTACTGCCGTCGGACGAATTACCGGGTTCAAACGCTCAAAGCGACTGCTCTCGTCGACACAGAAAGTCAAGCCATTCTGGACGTTCACTGTACGACGAAAAAACGCCACGACACACAGCTCGGCTGGCAGGTCGCCCGTCGCAACGCGGGCGACCTCGCCAGCCTCGCTGCCGACAAAGGCTATGACTGGATGGATTTACGCGAAAAACTCCGCGAAGAGGGCGTGAGACCGCTGATCAAACATCGAGAGTTCCGGCCCATCGATCACGCGCACAACGCGCGGATCGATGGGCCTCGATACCGCCAGAGAGCGATGTGTGAGACCGTATTCTCCACGATCAAGCGCACGCTCGGCGACGCCGTGCGTGCGCGAACCTGGTATGCTGAATTTCGTGAGATCATTCTGATGTGTGCGGTTCACAACATCAAGCAATCGCTGACCCCGTGAAATCAAGCTACGTCTGGCGATTCACCACGGCCGAAGAGACCGTTCCGCTGAGTTCTCCCCCGGTGAATACGAGCTCACTGCGACTCTAGAAGTTGAGTCCGAGGTCGAAGCTCGGTGGGGTGTACGGAGTAGCCGATGCAGTGAATATGAACGCTCTCAGAGCTATACCCGGACGCTGACTCGAAGTCACTCCGTCCCGGTGACTATCGTCGACACAGACGCGTCGGGTCTTGAGATAGATGTCACCGTCCTCGACGGCGTGGAATCGGACCGGACAATCGTGCAATGGGATGGTGACCAGGACCTCACTGGCGCTCCGTGGAGTTCGATCGAACTCGAAATTGGCGACGCCACTTTCAGTGTTGATTCACCGTGGCGATTCTACGGCGTCTCACAGACCACACACGTCGAAGAACGGAGCGGTAGTGATAGCGAGACATATCCAGTCACCCACACTCAGGGTGACGCCTGGCCTGCGCTCGTGCATACAGTGACTAGCGTCGGTAACGTGTCCGTGTCTGCGGCCTACGGGCCAGATGGCGAATACGGTGGCTTATGGATTGAGGAGTCTACCGTTATCGACCAGGAAATTCCGGGAACAGAGCTACCCGCGGGTGTCGTCGACGAAGCCAACGGTTCACCGACGTATCTGTTCGAGAGGCTCGAAGGGGAATTCAGGCCACGAGATGCGAGGGTCGACGAAGCACTGAACGTCCGGGCCTCGACGGTATTCGATACGCAGGTTCCGGATGCGAATATCGACGCCCATATCGTGACGTCTGAACTCTCTGAATTAGTCGTCGCCGACACCGTCCCGGGAGACGACACGAGCGACGGGCGTGTTCTTCTACGGTTAACCGATCCCGATGGAAATCCAATACCGAACCGCGAGATTTCACTGAGCGGCGCCGTCGACGAGACCGTGACGACGAATGGAGACGGCGAAGCGTGGACGACTCTCGACGGGCCATATCTGCGTGCTTCGTATTCTGGCGATGATCTGGCCGGTAGTGATGGCCGATACTTCGAGGGGGATTTCACGACCTACATGGCACCCTATTCCTACGACGGGTGGGGAGCAACGGAGACCGTTGAACGGTATCTTGAGGCAGCTATCGGTAGCGTACTCATGTTCGTCGAATGGATTGCGCTCGGACTCCTGGCCTTCTGGTGGCGAAAATACATCAGCATGAGAGAGGCACCCCAATGACGGGCGAATCTGGTCGTTGTGATTTGGCCGGTATCGTGAGGCAGCTCCATGTCTAGCGTCGACGGCCTCGTAGCACCTGCCGAAGCGCTTGCGACGATTGCGAACGTGCTTGGGTACTACGGGACACTTATCGCGCTCATCGTCGGTCTCGTCGGATGGGTGAGTACCTCCCGAGATCCCAGGCGACAAGTTCGCTTCCGTGGGATGGCTGTTGCTGGTGCTCTGGGGCACTTGGTTATCATCGGCGTTGACGCACTCTATGCGACAATACGCTTCATCATGGGAACTGAGTTCCTGCCCGAGGGTTGGCCGTATGGGGCATCCCTCTCTGGGTCAGGGGAGAATGATTTGATACTCCTTTCAGAAGCGCTCAATGGGTTGTTGTATCATCTTGGCCTGGCGATCTTCATCGTCGGCATCACTGCGTGGGCATTCGGGCATATCGGGCGCGAAGGTTCACTCAGGAGCAATACTGGGGTGACTCTCGGGCTGGTGATGATTGCTACCTCGGTTGGCGGGAATCTCTTCAGTGTATTCGCCTATATCTTGCTCTAAAAGTAGTCAGCTGCTTCCGCCCGATGCAGAGAGTGAGTTCAGCACAACGGCTTCATTGGTCCCATTAATTCCTCTGAGTCAACTGTTCAGTGTGCGGTCGGAATGGCTACTCGATTTCTAACTGACCACTTCCGCTATCGTCTCCCGCGTCGTTTTCGTCCCATTCGAGTTCGAACTCGATACTTCGTTCAGTCATGTTGCCAGCCGGGCCTTCCCGTTCAGCTTTGACTTCGAAGGTCGGTTGGGCAGGTGGATTGAGGGTCACAGAATCGGAGCCTGCCTTCAGGTTGATTGCCTTGCCGCTGTCGAGATTGTCCGCGACTTTCCGGAGGTACGATGCAATCTCTTCTCGACTCTGGTCGCTCTCTGATTTGAACAGGACTTCTTCAGGCATACAGGAACTCTTACTCAGCCTGCACCGATAAATGCGCACACCGACTGAGCGACTATTCGGCCGTCACCTTAGTGCCGGAACCAGATCCGCCGCATCGTTGTCACGACCTCCCGGCCGATCATCCGCCGCTGACAGCCGTTCCAGACGGCCTCAATACGCTCGAAGCCACCGTCGTACCGCTGCCCGAACTCAACCTTCTGCTTGAGGCTATGGCCGGACCCGTACACAAACCTACGGGCGCCAGCTACAGACGCACCGTTCATAGCCGAACCTCGTTAACAGTCGACGAGCTCGTTGCTACGCCGACCGTCCCAGCCGCGCGACGCGGTTAACCAACATATTCAGGTTCAAGTGGCCGTTTGTTGGTTAACAGCACGGCTCCAGATACTGAATCGGTCAGTACAGCACGCCCAATGAACGCTCGAACATCCGCAGGCGAGGTGAACAAGAATGGGCGTCAAAAAATGGGCGTCCTCTAGCGTGTCGTCGGGTCATATTTCTGCCATGTGAACTCGTTGTGATTCCGGAGTGACCAACTTCTACGAGAGTTCTGTTTCGGTCGGCTCATACACCTGAACCCATCCGTCGCTTCGGACTTTCACAAGGTAATCGGCATACTGAAACTCGACCATTCCGACACCCTGACGTGAACCTCCTGTCACGTCAGTCCCGAAGAACATATTTTCAACCGCTGCAGTGTCAACACACTCGTACAGGGGTGGCGACATCACTTCGGTCGGGGAGATGCCCTCGACCTCTGCGATTGTGTATATGATCACAGTCGTGAGTTCTCCGCTTTCCTCGGGTTCGTAGTGACGCTGTGCTACCTGCGACCAGTCCGTATCGGCCCCACTGATGGGGTCGTCTTCGTCCATTGTTCTATCGGCAATCCTCTCGCTCATCCAAGTGAGTTGAGACAACAAGGGGTAAAATAGTTCACTAATCTACATAAATAAGGGTTTCAGCCGTATAAGCACAGTTTACGTTTACATGGCTTTCAGTTACTAGCTACCCTGTTTACCCAGGCACATTAAGCAGCTGATTTGACAGAAACAATCTGGAGGGAAATAGAGTGGTCCCGCTAACATCACTCTCTGCAATCATCATTATCTTCGAGAATTGCCTCGGGCGGGGGATCGAAAACGCCTGATGTTCCACAGCGATTGTCGCTATTCGCTGTCGTCCTCTATATCTGAGAGTCCGATCGGCAGGTGTGGACTTTGTAGTTCTTCGCTCTGCGGGAACTTCATTGAGTCGAGAATTTCGTTGAGTGCTTCGTCGTATGACCGATTGACGAGCGGATTCCGGTGTTTGAAGGCCGTCATCCGCGCGTACGTATCCGGCTTCAGCGGAATATTCTGATAGCGTGGGGTCTTCTTCTGTTCAGCGTTGGAGTCTGCTTTTCGAGTATTTGCTGACATCTATCGCTCCGGGTAACACATCGACCGTAGGAGGGTGCGAGTGTATGGCATCCACGTTGGAACAACGAGGTATTAAACATTTCCACACAAAATCAACACTATCAGTGGGGTAAGAGTGGCGTTTTGTAATATTACAACGGTTGCAACTTACTTTCGTTTATCATATCGACTCTCCTAAAGAAGGACGGGAAAATGAACACCCTCCGAACATTCCGACCGGTCAAGAGCATCTCAACGGCGCTTATCGCACTGCTAGTACTCGTCCCCATGATGGTGGCTCCGGTGGCCGCACAAGAGGTTGGTGGCGACCCGGATGACGTCACCGGTGACGCGAGTACAGATAACTTCGAAGGAATTCTGAACAACATGTACGATGTCGTGATGACTGGCCTGCGCTATGTGGGTCTCATCGCGCTCGCTGCCGGTGGTGTCCTCTACTTCACCGCTCGCAAGAACAGTGACAGAGCTGAGAACGGCATGAAAATTGGTATCGGTGGAGCTGCACTCACGCTGTTCTACTTTGGTATGAACACCGTGATCGGCCTCCTCGAATACATCGCTGGAGGGGCGTAATCGCACCCAGCCGAGAACTGGGACTCAGCCTCATCCAGAGCGCAGTACCGAGTATAATTACAACGAAGCCCACTCACGAGGTCCGGATATCGAGGCCTTGCACTTCTGTGGGCATTATTGAGCAGTCTCAGGACTCACACTGTGACTGGCATACTAGAGTAATGATTGAAACCGAAATCTCCCGACAGAACAACATCTGGTGCAAGAATTCGAGCGCGACACATCCCAGTGAAAGCTGGTTCACACACAACAGGATTGGGTGGGTGCTGTGACGCCTTCGCCAAACGACGATGAGAGTACCGGCACCGCTCCGAATCATGGATACAACGGCATATTCAGCAGCAAGGGCATTGATGTTCGACGCGCGAAGAAGCTTGACTCTCCTGTACAGGATGATCAGGACAGCTTAGACGCTGACTCCGAGTCTTCCCGGCGTTTCACGAACGCGCAGAGAGACGAAGACCACAATCTACCGGCTACAACTGAAGAGGGAGACGTGTACAATTCTGCCGAGCTATCGGAGAGGCAGAAAGAGCGTGAGGAGACAGTTGAGCCGTATGATCCAGCAAAGGATGACATCGGCCCTGGAAAAGCCCTCGGAGACCCAATCGAAGCACGCCCGTATATCCATATCTCCCCAGCCCGTGAGCAGGTGACGCCTGGGAACGTGGTGAGTGGGCTCTTCGGACTGTATCGGGCTGGTGTCACCAACACCTCGCGTTTCAATCTCCTCTCCACTCTCGGGCTGAAGAACTACGATAAGACGTTCGAGTTCATCATCCACAAGCCGCGTGCGACGAAACGTTTCGACTTCTATCTTTCAGCGACACCGTACGATGCGACCTCGTTCAAGAATCTCGCTGCAAACGTGCGGGCGATGTACCCCGAAAGCTTCGAGTTCGAGATTGTCCCGTTCAACCAAGTCGCGGCGTTCGCTTCGAACGACGGTAACGCACAGGTCGGCGGTCGACGAATAGCTGCGCTAGACGACATCGAAGATCTCGAACGACTCGATGGATTCGCTGACCCTTCGGTTTTCGAGCATCACGAAATCGGTGGGGGCAACGAGCCAACACCTGACGAGGCAGAGCAATCACTGCACCTGGACGGCGTCCCGTTGCGTCCGCGAGAGGTGCCACCAGAGAAACGCCCCGCCATCGTACAATGGGAGGGTGTTCCACGGAAGGGACTTGACTGGATGACGCTCATTCAACCGTTCAGCGATATCGACATGGACGTCAATGACCAGTACCGCTCCCCGCTGAGCGTCTTGCTGGAGCAGGCAGTTCACACCGACGACCCGTTCGTGTTTCAGGCCGTCTTCTCTCCACGAAAGGACTGGACAGACGAGGCTGAGGAGCACAAGCGCGACCTCAAGATGGGCAACTACGGGGCACTCTCTGCAGCGACCAACGAGATGTCTCGCCAGCTCTTCGGAAGCAGTGACCAGGAACGGCAGAATCTCCATCGAGGAGAAATCCCCGAGCAAGTCGGTGGGACGCTCAATGATGGCGATTCTAAGAAAACAACGGGCTCTCGGATGGCCCAGATCGACCACAAGCAACCGACCACGACATTCGACCTGACGCTTCGGGCAGCCTCTGACCCAGATACCGTACAGAGTATCTCGAACGCCTTCACTAGCCTATCAGGCCCATATTATGGAATTGAGGGCAAGATACTCGACCAGAGCGACAAGCCATTCTCGCAACTATGCCACGCACGGCAGAACAGAGAAAGTGCGCTGAGCGGGCTCTTGACCAATCGGTCTCCTATAATCGTTGTTTCTCCTGACGAACTAGCGAACTTTGTGGTCGCTCCAAGTACGGATGCCTTGCCTCGGGCGAGTCGCGGATCATCTGGCGGTTCGCCGGATGCACGAGCGCCGCTTACAGCGACTGACGAGGATATGCTGTCGAAATACGACACGGGGATGCATATCGGAAGCGCAGAGACGGCCGTCGAAAACCGACCAGACATCCCGATTCGATTGTCCGCAGAGCAACTCACCCATCACATTCTCCGAGCAGCGACGACGGGTGGCGGGAAGACGACCGCGATGATCAACGATGCTCTCAGCGCCTACGAGGCATTCGATGGGCCGACGTTCATCTTCGACAAGAAGGGTGGCTCGATGAGCGAGGAGTACAAACGCGCCCATTTCCACAAATTCGGCTCGTTGGACAACGTAATCCACCTCCCGGTCCCCGGTCCTGAAGAAGAAGTACTCGCGTTCCCCTACTTCGATATTCGACCCCAGCTGGCCGCGGGTGTGAGCCGAACCGTCGCAGTCCAAGAGAAAATCGACCGCTACAACGAGCTCCTGGTGTACGTTCTCGGGAGCGAGTTGACGCAGCAAGCGTTCGTGGCACAAGAGATTCTCAACAACCTAATCAAAGCCCTCTTCGACCCAGAATACGGGCGCGATGCCTGGCCGATAGAGGACCTTCTGAAGGCTGCGTTCGAAATGCAGGAAGGAGAGATACCGGAGGTGAGCGACGATACACTCCGTCTCACTCTGTCTCGTCATCTTCATGCCGACGAACAGCGCTTCCAGACGTCTATCGACGCGGTGATGAATCGGATTACAAAGCTCGCTGAGAGGAGTTTCATCTGGCGAATCCTGAATTTTGTGCCCGAGTGGGACGACGAGGCTGGGGCTTACGCTGACCAATCGCCAATGTTCGACATCCAAGACCTGCTGGACTCACGGAGCGTGGTCCTCATCGACACTGGAGACCTACGGCCAGCTTCGAGCAACCTCTTCACGTTCATGCTGCTGGATTATATCTGGAGCGGGGCACGGCTACGACACCGAATCGGTGAAACGCCCAGTGTGCGTGACGACTACGTAATCAACCTGATCATCGACGAGGCAGCACCCCTCCTCCAGTCCGAACTGGTCCGGGACGATATGATTCCAGACGGACGAGAGTTCGGGCTCGCGATGGAGGTCATCGTCCACTTCGCTGAACAGGTGAAAGCCGACGCGCTGGACGTCGCGAGCTACAAAGAGATTCTTCGGAACATCAACACTAAACTAATCGGCAAACTGGCTGTCGACGACGAACTTGTCATGACTCTCTTTCACGAAGGGATTGAGTCTGAAGAGCTCGTGGACCGAATCACGTCGCTTCCGCGTGGTGAGTGGGTCGCACAACTACCCGATACAGGCTTCATGACCGATATTCCTGAGCTAGTGACGCTCCTCCCTGTAGACATTCCAGCCGGCCACACCGCTTCGGGCGACCCTGTGACTACAGAGACAGTCTCTCCATATGGGATTCTGTACAGCGATGCAGCCGATGAAATGTCACGGCGAACTCGTGATGACTACTGTCTGTTGCCGGGCAGCAACACGAAACCATCGGCCCAGCAAGTCTCGAACGCGCAGGCAGAACCATCCGGTCCGTCTGTAACGCCAGATGGTATTCCGCACTCCACCGGCAAATCAGATTCTGGTGGCGACAGCGGCGCGACAAACAATCTCGGCACCTCACTTGGCGGCGGGCGCTCACCTACCGCTCAACGCGACGAGAAGGGATTGGCCTCGAAACCCCGAGAAGACGGAGACAATGGGGGAACCCATCCCCGACCGGTACCAACGGACGATCTCGTCGACGACTTGGACGCGACCAAATCGAGCACCACTAGGGCCACCCGCCCACCTGCCGATTCCGCAGGAACCAAACCAGACTCAGAGCCGGTTCCGAATCAGCAGAAGGCCGATTCGGGGGGCAAAGGTGAATCTCCCGATGGTGGTCCCAATGCCGATTCAGAAATAGATACAACCCTGTCAGTTGACGAACGGAGGTTCCTCACCGATGTCGTTACCACGGTCAACGGTCGACATCCTACGTTCGACATTCTCGATTCGATGGCAGCTATCAAAAATCAGTTCTCTGATATAGATTTAGAGAAGCTGGAGGACCTCGGCTATCTTGAGGTGCACGAAGACCTGAGCCGGATTTACTACACTGTCACTGGTGACGGCCAGATGGCCTGTGGTGCATCCGTCGCTACTGGAGAGAACCAGGGAGATGTGAATGAGAAGACCGTCCACAAGGTACTGGTAGAAGCCTTAGCACGGTCGCTCGCGAACGACCGCAACAACCAGTACTTCATCAGCAAATATTCGCTGATCGACGATGGGGCTGCCAAGCCTGACCTCGCGGCCTATGACGGTGAACGGTTGGCTCTCATTGGTGAGGCCATCTCGAACAGTCCACCCTATCTCATCGTCAAACACTTCGACGATTACAACGCGATTGCGGCCGAGCGCAAAGTCTGGATAGTGCCGAATATCTCGGTCGCCTGGGAGATTGTTCGAGCCCTATCGAATGCAGGGCGAATTGGTGAACTCCCTGCCAAGCGAGAGGGGCTGACCTACGATGATCTGAACGCTGAGATCTGGGGCGAAAACAGTGACTGGGAGTTCGCCGGCGGACGGGAATTGATCCGTGAACTCGAGTAACCACGTGGATACATTCGCGCGGAAAGTGCGCGTGCCGCGCACGGCAGATAGAGTGCTCCTAACGCAGGAATCCTTCTCTGAAAACAACCGACTGCTGTTGACGGAGACAAAAAGTGTGCAAAATGGCTTAGAGCCTCATTGGGCCTCTCTCGATACTCGGATTTCAAACTCGATTGCGTCTATAAATCGGTTTGCGACAAAATCCGCGCAAGGCGTAAGGGTGGTTGAAAAGTGGGCAGATGCAGAAATACAGGGTCTGAACCACTCTAATGCCAATATTGGAAATGAGGGGGTGTTAGGGTGGTGCCCGCCGACGAGAGCATACCTAGAGGGCCTATCGAGCGCTCTCCTGTCTCCATTAGCCATTCCCGAATTGATTTATCATAGTGTTGGGTGGGGACGGAGTCGATACAGTAGTGAAATCGCGTGCAGTCTATCGGTTTTGTCTCGAAGTGTTCCATCCACCCTGAAACCGGTTTGTCACGCCTCGGAGACGGAGGCGTATGCGCCGGAACAATACCAACTCAAACCATGCCGATAATCGACGTTAGAGACGAGGAAATACCCGAAGAAATCCGCCCCATCGAGAACTGGATCTGCTGGCGAGAGGGGGAGCGAGACGGGAAACCTACCAAAATCCCGACGAAACCATATCGGACCAGTGGCAGCCCGAATCTGGATGTCACCGACCCGAACCAGCGTCGGGATTTCGAGCAAGCAGTTGCAGCCCACGGCGACAGTCGCGTCAACTCTGACGGCCTCGGATTTGTGTTTACCGAGGATGTCTCCATCACCGGCGTCGATCTCGACAAGTGCCGTGATGCCGACACCGGCGAACTCGAAGAATGGGCTGAAGATATCATCGACCGATTGGACTCCTACACCGAAGTCTCTCCCTCCGGAACTGGTGTGCATATACTCGTCGGTGGTGAGCTTCCCGATGGTGGGAATCGGAAAGGCAGGGTCGAAATGTATGACTCCGACCGCTACTTCACTGTGACCGGTGAGCACGTCGATGGAACACCCCGGGAAATACGGACCTGTCAAGATGACATAGAAGCCGTTCACCGAGATTTCATCCGAGGTGGTATCGACTCTGACGGACAGACGAGTCTAGATACTGCAGCCGCGTCGAATATATCAAAAAACGGTGGAAACGAAGCTGATTCATCCCCCTCGTCCCGCGGGCAGCACCAATCAGAATCGCTTCGCGACAGATACGGTGATGACCTCGACACCATCGAAGCCTCGGCTGTGAGAGACGCACTGGCGCGAGTCGATGCTCGATATCTTCCGGAAATCATGCCGAAAACGTTCGACGATCTTGCTGGGCCGGGCGTTGCGCTATCGGATGAGGAGCTACTCTCTAAGATGTTCGACGCGAAGGGTGGCAGTCGTCGACGTCGACTGTACGACGGCGACAGCTCGATGTGGGGCTCACCACAAGCAGAGTACCCCTCTCAATCTGAAGCCGACATGGCGATGGCTCACTACCTGGCTTTCTGGACGGGTAAAGACCCTACTCAGATGGACGCCCTCTTTCGCGATTCCGGTCTGTATCGAGAGAAATGGGACCGGCGTCACTACAGCTCGGGGTCAACGTACGGAGATGTCACTATTGCCCGGGCTCTACTCCGTGTGGACGACTACTACGAATTGCCCTCCGCCAATGGGGAGAAATTCGGCGGGTCATCTTCGAACGGGACACGCGAGGCAACTGATGCATCGACTCCTTTCGACGATTCATCGAAATCTTCGGGCCACGCTACTGCGGCTGACCCGCAAACTGGTGTGAGCAACGCTGGCGGCGCTGGAGACGGTTCAGATGACGTGGCGACTGGTTCCCCATCCGCCGGCAGTAAAGCCGACACAGGGCCATCCAGCGCCTCTGGTGGCGATGCGAAGCCGGCCCCAGAGCCTCCCTCGCCCACAGCCCACACTGACCCACCTGTCCGCCACACCGATTCAGCGTCCGGCGACTCCGTCGAAAATGGGTACGTCGCAGAACAGGACGAACACGGACGCACTCCTGCTTCTCCCCGTGGTCTCGACACCGACGATACGCTCCGTGAGAGTACACAGGAGGCTATGGAACTCACGGCTGCGGCAGCCGGTAAAGACTGGGAGCGTACAGACCCACATTTGACCGATGACGAAAAGCACGCGAACGACTGGAGTGTGCCTCGCGAAGGCCGGACGCCGACACAGCAGGCCCTGGACATGGCTCGTGAGGACAACCGGATATTGGCCCGGAAACTTCGTCGCGAAAGCCAGCAGTATGCTGACTACCACGCACTCGAGGAGGAGAACGAGCGTGTAAAGCTCAGTAACCGGGTATACCTCCAAGCCATCGACGAGCTGATGAGCGAACGCCATCGCTACCGGGAACTGCTTCGGAAGGAAGGCCTCCTGTCAGAGGAGGATGCTCGTCTTCCCGATCATCCAACGAAGCATCTCAAGGCTATCATCCGGCCGATGATCCGACGCGAAGACACGCCGACGGCCAAGGAAACGCTCACCGGCATCGACGCGGTCCTTCAGCAATACACCGAGGCCAACGAACAAATCAGAGGGGCGGACCGAAAGACCAGTACAGGTGTCCGTGACCGGTTGTCTCGGCTGTTCGGGTAGCGTTTCTTGAGCAGCCGTGTGACTAATGTCTCGAGAATCTGTTCTCGCTTTATTGTCGTTGAGTCAGTCGTAGGAAGGGGTCTCTCAAGAAATCCCTCAAAAGCTCAATATCTTAATTTGATGTCCGGCAATACGGGCAGTGCTGCTCTGTGACTTTCGAATTATAAATTCGGCCGCAAGCAACGCATTCTTTGATGGGATTGTTGCTCATACGAGTCTTAAGCTATAATATAATATAGCAGTTCCCCTATTTTCTCGCCATCAGACAGTAGAAGGACTGTACTGACAGATTGAAAGCCCGAATAGGTCATTGTCAGGAATCCAGCAACGTGCGATTTGTCTCGTCGCGTGTGGACAGAGCCTTGAGACCTAAACTGAAATAATCCAGTTAACAGTAGTTATTTCACAGAGAAATGCGTTAGTCCTTGTAAGTGAGCTCGGATATGGATTTGACTGATACCCCTCCCGAAATACCGGGAGACGATGAAGAAGCCCCTGACTTCGATGCGTGGGAGTCTCCCGACGAGGTACTGAAGGAAGGACCGACCAGAGAGCGGATGCTGGACGTCATCATGCAGCTACGGGAGCCAACGAAGGTGTCTACCATCGCGACGCGAGCAGACTGTGATACAGAGACCGCTCGTGACTATCTCCAGTGGTTTGCTGAGATGGGGATGGTTCGTGAGCTGTCCGGACGGCCTGTACGATATGAGCGGAATAACTCCTATCTGAAGTGGCGCAGAATCGAACAGATTCGCCAACGGTACTCAGAGACAGAGATTGTGACCCGTCTCAAAGAGACGCTCGATGCGGCCACGGAGTATCGAGAACGCTTCGAAGCCGACTCTCCAGACGATGTCTCTCTTGTCGAGGAGAGCTATGAGGAGTCAGTAGAGGACATCTGGGAGGCGGTATCAAACTGGAAGACCCTCGAAGAGAGAGCAGCGTTGTTGGATGCTGCTCGCCGCGAGGATACCTCTGGCGGGCATACTGAGACAATCGATGCCTGAGGGGGACACAGCCGGTGTTGGTGGCATCGATAGCGATGTCTTAGAACGGATCGGACGACGTCTTCGTGGGAGTGCTCGTTTTGCAACTGTCGAGTACCGCCCTGAGTATGCCCCGAACGCAGTCGTCGCCGAGTACGATCTCGGATATTTCCCCGCTGACATAGAGCGTGCATATCTTCGCATCCGGTGGTTCGAAACAGATAATTTCAACATTCACTACTCCGAGCAGTATCGGGACGGAAACTCGTGGGAGTGCAGATGGGACTGTCATCCGAACAGCCACAACGACCGGGAGCATTTTCACCCACCGCCCGACGCAATGACGCCTGGCCAGGACATGGAGTCCGAAAGTGATTGGCGAGCAGTGATTTCGGAGATTCTGTCGGAGTTGGATGAGCGTATTCAGTCGTTCTGGGAGTGACCGTCGTACCCTCTGATACGACCGATGAGAACTTTTCTCAGCTACCCACTTCGCTCTTCCCGCGTATTTGTCCCCAAAGGAGACTGAGGGAGTCAGGGGTGTAGCGAATCACACTCGTCCGCCGATTGGTTCCATCGTTGCTCGCTTCCAACCGGGGCGAGTGAGCATTTTTTCCCGACCTCGGCCGCGAGTGCAGTGAGACACCTTCTCAGAAACCCGCTTCGCATTTCCCGCGTATTAGCCCCCAAAGGGGGCTGAGGGGATGTGGAGCGGAACAGGTCCGAGAGATAGTTGTGGTGTCACGATTATCGAGGTCTCGCAGCTTGTTCCGGTCTACCCCACGACTCCCCTCAAAGAGACGACCATGAGTGTCAACACTAACTCCGACGTAGCGTCCCGTGCGGCAACCATCAGCGGCGAATTCGAGACAATCGGTGTCGACATGTCGCCGGCATCGGTCGAAGAGCAGATGGAGTCGATGACCGCGTTCAAGGTGCCTGTCGACGACGCACAGGTGGCGGTCGTTCGCAAGCTCATCGATGAGTTCGACCTTTCGGACGACGACGTCTCCGAGGACCTCGCGGCTCTGGCGGGCTACAGTTCCAGTGGCGGTCGGTCAGAAGACTTCGACCGAACGCTCCTCAGTGAGATAGCGGATCTCGGCGACGAAGAGTGGGTAGACGTTCGAGCACAGGTCATCGACCTCTGGGATGTAACGCATGACTCCATGGCTCAGGTCGGCCTCGTGGCAGACGAGAGTGCCCAGATGAAGTTCGTCAAGTGGGCGAAGAACACCGACGAGCTCCCGACTCTCGAAGAAGGTGTGACCTACGACTTCTCGTCGGTCATCACCAACGAGTACGAGGGCAAATTCAGTATCTCGCTCAACAAAGCCAGTAGCGTCGTAGAGGCCGAACAGGAAGTCATCCCGGCCGACGGCTCTGTGAGTGCCACCGGGACGCTCGTCGCCATCGAGGATGGCTCTGGGCTCATCAAGCGCTGCCCGGAGGAGAACTGCAGTCGACTGGTGACGAACGGCCGCTGCGCTGAACACGGTGAGGTCGATGGTGAGTTCGACCTTCGTATCAAGGCGATTCTCGACGATGGTCAGTCGACAGTCCGGGCGCTGTTCAACGACGAAATGACCGAAGCGGTCACTGGCATGAGCCTGGAGGAAGCCATCGAGATGGCGATGGAAACAGTGGATCCCACTGTCGTACTCAACGCCTTCCGAGACCAGCTCATCGGTCGAACCTTCGAAGTCAGTGGTCCGGTCATCGGCGACTACTTCCTCGTCGACGATGTGACCCAGACGGTCTACTCCAGTGAACAGCCTGGTCTGGAAGACCGTGCCCTCGATCCGGCACGAACGCAGCGCCAACCGGCCAAGCGTGTCTTCGCACAGGACCTGAATCAGGCGACGCACTCGTTTACCCGTCCCGAAGACGGTGAGGAGGACCGAGCGCCGAACTTCTCACTGCTCCCCTCCGGTGAAGCAGCCAACCGGGTCTTCGTCGTTGGAACGCTCATGGAGACGAAGGATGTCGGGACGGACTCAGAGTACTGGCGCGGGACGGTCATGGCGGCTTCTGAATCGGTCAGTGTCTACGCTGGTGAGTACCAGCCGGAGGCGATGCAGGTCCTCTCTTCGACCGAGACGCCCTGCTACGTGGCCGTCATCGGGAAGATACACAGCTACGAGACGGATTACGGAATCAACGTCTCGCTCCAGCCTGAACACATTTCGGTGGTGGACGAAGCGGTTCGGGACTCGTGGGTAGCAGAGACGCTGGACGCTACGCAGGACCGACTGGGGGCACTGGAAAGCGGTGAGACTGAGGAAGCAGACGCTGTGTTGGCTGTCTACGAGGGGAATACGGCCGACGTCGAGGCGGCGGTTGAGGACGCTGTAGACGAACTGGTAGCCGAGATGGACGTTCCGGAGACACCAGCTCAGTAGGAGCCCCAGTTCTGGTTGTCCTTGCGTAGGAAAGATATCTAAGTGGATTGAGGCTGCTTACCAGAATCGGTTTGTGCAATGAGTGTATCGGGTACTACCTCAACTCTAGTTTGCTCAGTAGAGCCTCCCTAAGGATTGCTGGCTTGATTTCAGATAGAAGGAACTCATAGATTTTATACCAGACAATCATCTAAGCAAACATGACCTACCATGCCGAGAGCCACTCTTGATACTATAGAGGAGTTGCTTGAGAGTGTTCAAGACGATGTGACCGATTCGGAAACTATCTATAAAATCAGAAGCGCACGGCAACTTCTCAACGTATTGCGACAGAAGCATGATGACCTTGACGAAGCCATCAATGAGACAGTTTCTGACGAAGAAATCATCGAAAATCTAACCCAATTGGGATATCTGGATTGAATTAGAGAGGCTATTGATACGGTCCCCACCTGCTGAACAGGTCTTCAAACGGAATTGCGCCTGTAAAGGAATTCAACAACCGTTCCGTGCCGCTGCTCAGCTGAGAATATCGAAGACTTCGACCGCTCTGTACTCTTTCCCGCGCTCTTTCCCGGTTACCTCTTCAATGAGCCCGTCTGCTTCGAGGTCATCCACGACCTTGTAGGCAGTGCGGCGTGAGACATCAAGGTAGTCCACCAGATCTGGAGCCGTGAAATACGGGTACTGAAGCAACTGTTGGGCAAACTTGTCCGTATTCGTGTTGCCGGAGTATTCCTTTTCGTAGCGCTCTTGTAGTTCTCTCAGCTGCTGTGTCCGTTCGTAGGATGTCTCGGCTTGGCTTCTGAGCCCTTCGAGGAAGAACGTCAGCCACTCCTCCCACGCGCCTTCTTCACTCACGGCACGCATTCGATCAACGTATTCGACTTTATTCCGGTTGAAGTACGCGCTGGGGTAGATGTACGGACTCTCGAGGTAGCCGTTCTTCGCAAGGTAAAGGATGATCAGCAGCCGTCCAAGCCGTCCATTCCCATCTGAAAATGGATGGACTGTCTCGAAGTAATAGTGGATGATGGCGGCATCGACGAGTGGGTGATATTGGCCGCCCATCTGGATATAGGATTCAAGCGACTGCATCAGCGGGGTGAGTCCTTCCGGCGTCGGTGGGACGAACGGATGCTTTCCCGGCCGTGGGCTCGTCAGGTGGACCATGTGGTCGCGGAAATCACCGACCACGTCGCCGTCATTTCGGACGTCTTCGAGAAGCATCGAATGGAGTTCTTTGATCAGCGAGAGCGTTATTTCCTCCCCGCTTTCGAGCCGGTCGAGTCCATACGTCAGCGCGGCTTCGTAGTTGAGGGCCTCTTTCAGGTCTTTCTCGACTGTCGCGTCTTCGTCCCCCGAGGGGTTCTGGGTGTGATACGCTTCGACGTCCTGGTACTCGACGTCAGCGCCTTCGATACGCGCTGATTCGACCGCTTCGATACGTATAAGAGAAGTGTAGAGAACTGCAGCAAAATCGACCGTTGAGCTAATTCCGTCGACACGACCGATTTGATACGCTGCTTCAGAAACTAGATCATGCACTTGCGCAGAAATTTCGAGCTTTGGCTCCACCGGCAACGGCTCTGGTGAATAGTACGGATTTGGATGATAGGGGACGTATTTTCCCGGTGCACTGTCGGGTAGGTCCTTCTCAGCCATTTCAGTAGTCCAATGTCTTCGCTCTATTGGTATAGTTGTTTTTATACTCGGTATACGTATACTGAGTGAGAGGCCGCTGATGTAACATTCTGCTCGAATTGTATACGTGGAGGCGCTGATTCCTGCTCTATGTGAAGTGAATACTTAAACAACTATATTACTGTGGTAGGATACCTGACCGACATGCGAAATAGGTGGTGCTGCTGCACTTATGCTGTGGATTGTAATAGCGGATCTCAGCCCAAGTAGGAGGGTGCATGTGTCCTCACCTGATTAGGAGGGTAATGAGGACACGAACATTAGTAGGGGACGCAGTAAGAAATACTCAGAGCCTGATATTCACTGTCTTCAATCTCTTTGATACATTTCCAAGACAATGTCTTGTTATCTCCCAGATTTGGTGGTGTTTCTGGAACTCGAACGGTCTGTAGCCTCCGGACGATTCTCTGCTGGAAGACCGAGCTCCGCGAACGAGACCGACGAGTCCTCGATGTCGTCGACTGCGATTGAGTCGAGGACTGTTAGTGGGATATCTTTCATCCGAGAGCCGAGTTCGCGTTTGACCAGGGTCGTGCTTTCATCTACTGAGCTGGCCTCTATCTCCACAGTAATGTCCAGTACGACCATAGCGTAGCCGTGTGTGCAAAGCACTGCTTCCATCTCCCAGCTACAGCTTGGGCAGGCCACGTCCTGGACCGATATATCGGCAGAGTGAACCGCTGAGGCGTCTGCTCGACGGCCAACCTCAGCAACGGCGATATTGATCGCATCTTGGACGCCTGGAGCCCCCGGCACGACCCATGGCAGCGTGAGTCGTACTTGATACCAGTCTTCTGCGTGCGTTGCATGCTTGTTCATACTAGTCTTCTATTGCGTGTATTCGTCTTCACACAGCTCGATACAGTGGACACTGCGCTGGCTGTTGAAACGGTTCTATTCTTCAAAATCTGACTATGGATCATGATTCGGAGGGTATCCAAACGAGCGCTAATGGGAGGGCTGACACACTGGAGGACAACGACCCCTGCTCTGTCTTGGAGAGGGGTACATTGGTGGGGTGACCAGGGAGGGCTGTCTCACCTGCAAGCGGTGCATTGCAGGGTTCGATTCAGGCTTTCTCCGCAATGCACTCCTTAGTGGGAGTGGATATAATGACTCCAGAGTTACAACGGTTGTAACGAAATCCGTCATCGGGCTCGAACCCTTGCGGAGAAGGCGAGGTGCACGACTTGACGACGGGCGCCATCCGGTCGGGTTCGCAGCGGCCTGCCTCTACAAGGCCGGCGCGAAGAGAACCGATGGCTGACGCAAAGTGACGTTGACCGGGTCCGGGTATGTCACCCTAATCCCGATTCTGAGACATCACGAGACGTTAGAGTGATTCATAGTCTGACAATACCCCTGTACAAGTACTGACATTAGATAATTTTCTCAGGAAATTATTTGTTCCTATGGCGCGTAACACCCAGTATGACCGAGACGTGGAATGACGTCAACGAGCAGGTCAAAGCGGACTGGAAAGACGACACAACGCCATTTGAGCGGGTGTACGAAATCATCGAACAAACCCACGACGGACAGTCGGCCGCCGAGATCGCCGACCGTGCCCTCGTGAGCGAGCCGACGGCGCGTCGCCACTGCAAGACGCTCGTGAACACCGGGTTCGGGGAGACGGAACAGGATGGCCAAACAACGCTGTACAAGCGCAACAGCGACCGGGTATTGATGTCCCGAATCCGCGAGCTGCGTGAGGAGGTTACTCGGTCGGAGTTGCTTGACAGTATCCAGGATATGAAGGCCGAAATCCGGCGCTACGAGGACCGTTACGAAGTGGTGTCTCCAGAGGAACTCGCCCAGCAACTCGACGCTGACGAGACGGAGGGCTGGGACGACCTCACCGCATGGCGCACGACGCGGCAGAATCTCGCCGTTGCCCAAGCTGCACTCGCCTACGACGAGGCTAGTCACCAGCTCGCTGTATGAGCAATGACGACCGTGCCGGCGAGTTCGGGCCGATTTATCTGCCGGCACTCCAGCGGATTCGTAACCTCTGGCTCGAACTAGAGCCGTTCGTCGAAGCAACGTCGTACGATGACATCGTCGCACCCACGGAACTGCAGATCAGTCTCAGCGACGGACTCGGCGACGCCGAGAGCGCTCGGCTCGATATCCAGTGGAGCGAACTGGGGATGTATTCGTTCCATTATGTCGATAGCGACGATGTAAATTGGCGCTTCGATCGCCACCCCAATACACATTCTCCCGGGATCCATTTCCACCCGCCGCCCGAGGCTACGACGACGGACGCCGAACCGTCCTGTATCGAGGTGACCGAGGTGTCACTCGTGACTCGTGCAGTTCATGCGATGTGGCGGGCAGCGTACGAGAACGACCACGTCGATCAGCTAAATAGCGTATCAAACCCGCCGTGAGCCGATATTAACGCATGGTCCGGTCAGCCACGTCGATCATCTGGTCGCGAGCAGCTTTGACATCCGAGTAGAGTTCCAAAGCGTGCCTGATGAGGCGGCGGTCGTCCAGATTCTCCTCCCACTGCGTGATTACGTCACGGCGCTCTCGGAGCTCGGCACTTGTGAGGTCGCCGTCGGCGAGCGACTGTTCAAGCTCCTCCCACGTCTCGATGTCGTAGGTCGCCTGCCACTCCTCAATCTCCTCGGTGACTGCGGTCAATTCGTTCCGCAACTCCTCGCGCGTGTTTGTCTCGATGAGCGTACGGATCTCCTCAAAGAGCAGTCGCGTGTAGTCCGGCTGGTAGCACGTCGTCTCGCCGGCCTCGACGCGGCGCAGCTGGCCCTGGTCGACGAGATCCTGGAGTTCCTCGTTGGTCGTGCTCCAGGCGGCGTCGGCCTGCTCGCTGATCCAGTTGACCGAGCGGGGTTCGCGAAGCGTATCGACGACTGCCCGTATACGGTCGCGGGCGCTCATCGACTCAGTCCACGACTGGACCCCATCTCGCGAGGATTCGACCATGGTTAGCACCTCTTGTGACAGTGTTGGCGGTAAAAATCTCATATATGTTTGCACATTCTCGCATAATTGAGACTCGATTTTGAGCGAGGGCGTCCGGACGTTGAAATGCCGGTTCAGTATCTCCAAACCTCTCGGGAGTGAAGTCACCACCACAGAGACGCGGCATTGACGACTAATCCAAGGCCGAAAAGCGCATCGCTGGCGATCTATTAACCAACATTTGAGGGTGGCGATCGGAATTGTTGGTTAATAAAGCGGACACTCTCGTTCGGGAGGTATCGAAGGAAAGAATAGAGTTCTGAGTTCGTTGCTGAACTCGGGGGGTGTTAGTAGTCGTTACAGTTCGGTTGGACAGCTATACCCTCGTTAGTGAGAGAGACGTGCACTGAAGTTCTCACGGCGGTCTCGGGAGTGTTCACTGGTGAACCTCCTGGGACCGGAGTTCTTCGTACTCAGAGCAGCTGTCGACACCAGCACGGTCGAGGCAGATTGGGTGATAGAACGCCCGGACATCGCTGTCGTAGGACATCGAGCCCGATTGCTGTTGGCACACCCAGCAGGCTGAGGAATCCCATGCACTATCCGAAGATAGGTGGGTATCAGTCTGCTCATCCGGTCCGTTGGAGATAGTCTCACTGGTGTTGGGCTGCGCTATCGTCGATTGACGGATGACGGTAGCGATCTCGGCAGACATGATCCAATTCAGCCAGTCCGAATCGGGCCATTCAGTCGAGGTATCGCCAACATATCTCACCATTGCGTTCGCAGATTCGCCCGTAGACTCGTCTTCACTGGCAGCGTTGCTGCGCTTGTGGGTCGGCGGCGTAGGGCGGTGTTGCGTTGGCGGTCGCCTCGTCGACGTTCGAGAAGCCTTCTCAAGGATGCAGATGTCGCTATCCCATCGAGAATTTAGCGAGGGCTGGTCGTTGAACTCGCCTTTGCGGAAGTCCGTGAGACGAACCAAATCGCCTTCGGCCGGTTCCACAAAGATGCTCTCAGACACAATCACCTCGCCGTCGGCATCGTCTGGATCCGAAGTCGAACGGGTGATAACTCGTTCGCTGGGTTTCCAGACTGCAACGTACGCGAAGCCGGAATCATCCTCCAGAATAAACCCGAACTTGATCTTCGGATTATCCGGATAATACACTCGCTTCACTCGTCCCTGAGTGGAGACATACCCTCTCGTAGAGTAGGTATTGGTGTACTGGATGTTGCCGATCTTCAGTACGTTTCGAGGATCGTGTTTCTCCAGTTCTGACTGAGCCAGTACTGCAGATGAAAGATCCCGTCCATCTAACACGCAGCGTGCTAAGACAGATGCCATCTGGACAGGCGTCTTCGTTCGAATTTCGTGGGCATGCGGGAAGTCCGTGTAGAAGCGCTTGGCTTCAGCTAGAACTTTAGGCACACTCTCAGGATAGCTTGCTTCGAGTTCTCGAAGCGGGTCTGACTGTTTCTGAATCGATTGTTCGAATCGCTCGCTACGTCGCTGTGGGACGATGCTGTTCTGCTCCTCGCGATAGATCGCTAAGGCATCAGTGTGTGCATCGAGTACAGCAGCAACGCCAGACGTCTGACCGTGTTGGTCGATTCCGTTGGTCACCTTCTTGAGCTCGTAATCGAGTGCAAGTCGGCGTTCGATACCTGGAATCGAGGACCGCGAGTACTGCTCCGGGTTTGGAACGATTGCTCCGAGTGGGATCGTCGAACCATCCGGGAGTGATACTTCGAGGTCGGTCGGTTCTATCCCCAAAGCAGACGCAGGCGTCTGTTCTGTGTTCGGGATGTAGTCACGCGAACGGAGTCGAAGCGTCTTGAAATCGAGTTGATTCCACGGGACGAGTTTCTGGTCCGTCGGAGTCTTGGTATCAGCGGAACCACTGGGGTAAGATTCGTCCAGGCCAGAGGACACACCAACTAACTGATCGCCAGTCGGGTCGGTGAGTTTGTCTGCGCCTTTCAGAATGAGCGCGCTGCTCGGCGGAACAGAGTCCGGTTCGGACAGTGCATCGGGTGCGCTGCCGATCACGTTGATCTCTGCCCTCCGTTCGTCGCTACGGGAGGGAACCATGGGTTGCCCATCGAACCATCCATAGCAGCCGCTCTCGGGGAACGTCGCGCTTTCCTGCCCAGCCACGTCCCAGTCAGCAGGAATGTCGTCACTGCGAGCCTCGACCGCGTCGAGGCCCATGTAGCGTCGGACATACGGGGACTGGGGAACGTTGCCATGGTGGGTGTCGGTACTACCGCTCTTGCTGTGATCGTCCTCGTTGGAGCGATCGCTGTTGCTGTCGCTAGTCATAACTCTGGAAAACAAGCCCATGCTTTCCGGTCTCTACAACGCTTGAACTGAGTATAACATTAGCTGCTGAATTAGGCGCTGTCTTGCGATTATCGAAGGATAACCACATACATTCCACACATCTACCGTGAAGGCTGGCTTCGGCTTGTCGGACGGACCAATGAGAACGGTGGTTGCACGCGAATCTCTACACCAGCAGTTGCTCAGAAGCATCGAAAGGAAAGGCGAGGTTCGCCTTCCAGAGTTATGACGGACCGTTCAAGGTCCATTTTCAGATACGCTTGACGTGGATATAACCATAGCGGTGTAGGAGATTTCCTTTGGGCAGCGTATCCCGGATTCAGAGGCTAGCTGAGGTGTAGATGCACTACTCTACAGTCGAGATATTCTCCATTCAAGAATGATACTCTAAAGTATCATACTCTGAAGTTTGATTATTGGAAGTATGATTTTGTTGTTGTAGCTGGCTAGCACACTATTGGTGTGGTAACCAATAGCGTTATCTCATTGGCCTACAAACCAATGGTTGAGGATGGGCTCGCTGACCGACGATGACCTCGATGGCGTAAGCAAGGGGCAGAAGTATCCTGACTGGACTGTCGTCCGCGTATTCTGTATGCGGACTGACCGCGATGCGTACCCGTCTGGGTGGGCCTACAAGCTCCATTACGGTGCAACAGAGCCAGACTTGCCCCGTACGCTTGACGACGGTACGATTCGTCGGTACGACAACTCGCACGAAGACACAAAAGGTCACGAACTCCATGTCCCACCCGATCCAGAACCAGAAATCATCGAGTTCCCAGGGATGATCGAACTCTGGGAACGATTCTGGAGCGAAATCCCGAAATCCGAAATCGAGGTCAATTGAGGCCATCACTACGGTGATATCCATGAACGAATCAACGCCACCACTACATCCGATGGAACGCGAACAGCTTCGAGCTGCGTCGTCTCTTGTCGTGACAGTCACATCGTCCGACGACTTTCACGACGACGTCACTGATGAGATTGAGTCACTGAAACACGGTGATTCGGGGGACGCGACGCCGACACTATCGTTCACCAGCTACGACGATCTTATGGGCACGCTGACTCCTCGTGTCCTTGAGCTCATTGAGGCTGTTCGACGGGAAGAGCCGTCCAGTATCAACGCGACTGCCCGGGTTGTGGATCGAGACGTAAAGAATGTCCACGAGGAACTCAGTCGACTCGCGCAACTGGGAATCATCTTCTTCGAAGAAGAAAGCCAGAGTAAGCGACCTGTCGTCTGGTTTGACGAACTCATCATCAACCTCCCGTTTGATCCGGAAGGTGGAGACACAGCGGCTGCGGCGCCGTGAACGAGACAGACCCAACAACTGTCTGGGAGTATCTCTCTTGAGTCTGTAAAGGTGTAATCGGGTTGACTGCCTTCTGATTAGGCTCTTCACAACACTAGCCAGGGATCCAATCTAACACCACGGCCAGTATTTGCCCCCAAAGGGGGCTGAGGGAGTTCGAGAGGTGGCGATGGTGATGTCTCCCCTCTCGACTTTCACGTGGTGTTCAAACCAATGAGAGCCAACTACAGACAGCGTGGACAGAACCGACTGACGAACGCAGAGATCGAGCAGGGTAGCCGCTTCGACGAATTAGATATGCGCGGCCTCTACGCGAGCCCGCATCTGCAGAGTGACTGCTTGGGGACTCGTTTGGAGAACGCCGGCGAACTGTTACTCGCCGCTCGCTCCGAGCCCAAATACGATGAATTCGGGGAGCCAATCGAAGGCACCGGTCAGGTAGAACTCGACGCCCACTGGGTGAACGCTAGCCTCCGAACGAGCGTTGCGACAGATATCGACCCGATAGATCTGGCCGACGAGGATCTCACTGGCCTCCCACTGGAAGCGCAGGAGCGCCTGCATGGGCTTCGATCCGAGCGTAAACGCCAGCGTGAGAAAGCCTTAGCTGCAGCTGTGATCGGCATCGACCGAGAGGCTCGTCGACGGGATGAACTCCTCGATGAGCAGCGCAATCGTCGGGAGGATTACCTGGACCGCGTACTCGACGCCGGACTCACTCGCTACGTTCCGTTTGCCCGACTCGACGAGGAGACGGCAGCTAGCGTTCGCGAGACGGCCGCGAAACTGTCTGATCGGTTGCTCACTGGCCCAACACTCGAGGCGCTCGAACACCGCCTTGCGGGCAAGGTTCTCGGTGGACAGTCACTCTACACAGCGATGTCGAACCTTCAGGATGAGTGCTTCCAGGAGGCAGGCGTCATTCAGCCCATCGCGACGGTCCCTGTAATCCCATCGAAGTACAACGTCGAAGCAGACGTCCAGGGCGAGGTCACGACACTCTGGCAGCCAAAATCGTCGTCCCAACAGCAAGTCGGCATCATCAAAGACGACACGGGGACAATCAAGTTCACCATCTGGACTCGCTCAGGGCAGGATGTCATACTACACGAAGGGGACCTCGTCCGAATTGTCGCCGGAAAGGTCGGAAAGTACAACGACCAAGCGACGCTTGCGGCGGATTCTGAAACGCTCATTACTATCATCGACCGGGGAGATGGGCCGGCGCCACGCGGCGACATCGCTGACGTCGACTGGGAAGCGGTCAAAGAGTGCAACATCAAGCGCGGAATCGAACAACCCCACCAAGTGCATTCAGCGAAGACGATCCCGGCTATGGGTGCGCCTGGTGTCGAGAAAGTTTCTCGTCCTGTCCATACGCCACCCGACCGGCTTGATGAGTCGGAGGGTAACGGCGTCGACGCCGGCGAGTGGCTGAAGGCGACGGAAATCTACGAAGAGGGTGGCGCGATTCCACTCCCCGAGTGGTGGCGGACTCAGGATAACGTCGTCACCGTCGACGTCGACGAGGATGCCTCCAGTCAGGTGGTCAACGCTGCTCTCAAAGAAGTGGTCGCGAATACGTCAGCACCGTATTCTGAGCCTGCATCAGCCGGACGGGAGGCCACTGGTACGGCTGAGGCCGGTTCCGAACAGTTGGTCGTTCCCGATGGCGGGCAGACTATGCTCACGACACCGATTCCTCGCGGGAAACGCCGATTCTGGGCGCTCATTCGTGATGAAGCGTTATTCGGAACCGCATTGCAGTCAGCGAGTGAATCCGCGCCAGCGTCGACTGCAACTAGCGAACTCGTCGGTGTCGCAGAGCCTCAGGAAGATGTCGTGACGACGGCCACCTCAGAGCCGGATATCACCTTCCCATCGACAATTGCGACGTGTCCGGAGTGTAATCACGACCGAGCACACTATCGCCTCGTCCAGCTGCGTTCTATCGACGAACCGCCAACGCGAATGCTGACCTGCTGTGAGTGTGCAAATCGATGGCGTGAGGACAACTGACTCAGAATCGTAAACAAAAATCCAGAATCATATAAATACAATTTTGACTTGCAGTTTACGCAGCTCCCTGATTACACCGTTCAAAACACCCGGTTTCTTCCCTCCCGGTGAAGAGAGAGGAGAGCCGGTGAGTCTTTCACACTGGGATTGTTCTTCCCGCTTTCAGTTTCACGTATCGTGAACCCACTCATCAGCGCTTCCAAACACTATCATGAGCTTCTACGCTTCTATTGCCGGCTACATCACGTACCGTTCGAACGAACATCTCGAAGCTGTACTAGACTATCTCAAAGATAGAGACTGGATCAATGACAGCGAACAGTGGCTTGTCTACGGTAATTCAACTCACACCCGAGGCCAGCCCGCTATCAATCACCACAGCAATTCTCTCTTCATCCCATTTGGACACTATCGCAATTTGGCCCGAGTGACGACGGAACTTTTTGCAGGAGCGACTGAGGGGTGCGTCGTCACCGCATCTACCGATGGTTGCTTCGATGCCTGGCGTGAGACACCGCTCGACAGTGCTTCTGGTGTCTCCCCGGGGGCACACGGAGCTGTTTCATCGGTCGAGTGCATCGATCTCGTTGACTACGCACGGCTCCGAGGGCTGGGATCGAGAACCCCCAGTGAACCTGGATATATCGAGTGGCAGCAGTCTGTAATCGGTGCGTTCCACGATGAGTATAATCCTGATCCTCCTGCGTCTCTGACGCAGTCTGGTTCTTAGACCAGTATTATCTCGATGGAGAGTACTGACTGGAGTGCCACTCCAGTTGCTACGTTCTCTTTTGATTAGTCACAGAGCATCAACCCCGAGAAATGGACTGTATGAATTCGATACGAAACAACTCTCCACGCTGATTTGTGCGCCCCTGTTGGATAGGGGCCGACGAACTGTTGTCCCGTAACTAATGTCTACAGAATCTTCACCCATAACCGGTCATCGACATCAGAATCAAGACCGCTCAAAATGCTCTACCGAAGAAACCCCGACGTCCCGACTAGCATCTGAGCGCTGCTGTCCTGAGTGTGAGAGCGACCATTTGGTTGTCGAGCAAAACGAAACGTACTGCGAGGGATGCGGCCTCGTTGTCCACCGTGACGATCTTGATCGTCGCCGGAAGTGGAACTACACCGAGGGTGGACGTGAGCCCGAACGGACTGGCTCTCCAACCACCCATCGGCTCCACGACCGAGGCCTCTCGACCGATATCGGCTACTACCGGGACGGCGCCGGAAACCCGCTCAATGCGAATACTCAGCGACTGTTTTCGCGCCTTCGTCGCTGGGATGCTCAGTCGAAAGTTCCCTCAAAACGGGATAAATCGCTGCGGGATGGCCTTAGCGAGATTGCTCGGTTAATTAGCGTTCTAGACCTCTCTGACTCGGTATTCGACGAAGCAGTGGATATCTATCGGAATGCGTGGGATGCGAACTTGCTCAAGGGTCGCTCTATCGAGGCGATTGCCAGTGGTAGTGTCTTCGCTGCCTGCCGACTGGAACAGCTCCCCCGGCATAGAAGTGAGGTCGCCGACGTCGCCCGTGTCGACAGTGATGCGATCAACAACGCCTATTCGCAGTTGAATCGGGAATTGGGATTGGCAATCCCACCACCTCTTCCGCAAGATTTCCTCCCACGTATTGCGTCGGTAATCGGGGCGGGCATTCACACTGAACGACGTGCTCGAGAGCTGCTTCTTTGTCCTGCGGTCGGCAGACTTTCGAATGGTCGACCGCCGTCTGGCGTTGCAGCCGCCGCATTATATCACGCTCAGCAAGCTGAGACCGGTGAAAACCGTGCATCGCAAAAAGCCATTGCTGAAGCTGGCTTCACCTCCGCACTCACTATTCGAACGATCTGGCGGAAGCTTCAGGAATTCGAAGAGGACGGCAAACTGTGTGACAACGCCGATACGAACCCTACCTAACACACCCGTCAGTAATCCAGACAAGCAGTAGCGTAGGACGATTGAAAAAGAATATCTCCTATGCTGGTTTGTTACCCCCGATTCGGTGAGGGGAGATAAGCCTGCAATTGCGCTACCAAGGAGCCACTGCATTCCTTGGATTTTCCCGCCACTGCGAATCTATCGCAGAGCAACTAATCGATCATGAGCACGAACACTGAATCCACAGCGGACGCACAGCCCGAAGACGATATCGACAATCTGGAAATCGAAGCAGACCCGGAAGATACGGTTGAAGAAAACGTTACTGACACAACAATAGACGAAGACGTCGATGGTGAGGATAATATCGACGGTGAGCCGGTAGCCGACCTGACCGACGAGCAAGACACCAGTGAGGAGTCGATAGCAGAGACTTCCGATGAAGCTGATGCCGAAGACGAGACTGAGGAGGAAAGCGTACTCACGGGCCCTCCAGAGCGCTTTCAGGCTGCGATCTTGGGTGGCGAACTCAAGAATTTCGTCTCAACGCTGCGAGTCATCGTCGACGAGGCGAAACTGACTGTTGGACCGGACGGCATTACTAGCAGAGCGGTTGACCCAGCGAACGTCGCGATGTATGATCTAGAGCTGTCGGCTGCTGCATTCGAATCCTACGAGTCCAGTGACGGTTTGCTGGGAGTCAATCTGGAGCGATTCGAGTCTGTTCTCAAACTCGCAAAGAAAGATGATCTCGTCCAGGTTTCGTTCGACACTTCCACGTACAAGCTTCTCATCGTCATCGACGGTGTCGAGTTCACGATGGCGTGTATCGACCCCGATAGTATACGGCAGGAGCCCGAAATTCCGGAGATGGAACTCCCAATCAGCCTTACCGTCGAGGGGAGCCAGATATCGCGAGCGGTGAAGGCTGCTGACATGGTCTCCGATCACATCGGATTCCGCTGCGTAGAAGCTGACAAGACACTGTTCATCGAAGCTGAAGGCGATACCGATGACGTCTCGCTCAGACTCACTGCTGACGAATACGAGAGTCTAGACGCCGCTGACGGACGAGCACTATTCAGTCTTGACTATATCAAGAACATCTCGAAAAAGCTCCCCAAGACTGACGAAGTCACTCTCACATTCGGCGATCAATTCCCGATGATGGTAGACTATGAGATTGCAGACGGAGATTGTAGTGTCGTAGCGATGGTTGCCCCACGAATCGAAACCTAATGTCGGCCAAAGAGCGACTCCGAATGCATCTCGTACAAGCGCTGACACGGGCAGAATCTCCAGATGTCATCGCACACCTCCAGGCAGCAATTCGAGAATGCGATACTCTTCCGCCGACACCGTTAGCTGAGTGTCCGATCTGTGGGTGCTGTGGCCTACCAGAACGTGTCCTATCGCATGACTGTCGCAACGGAAGCGATTGGTAGCCGCAGATTCAGTGGTTCACGCGGAAATCGGTGGGTCCAGCTCTCTTGAAGATTAACCAACACAGTGGTCCCTATCCGCATCAGTGTTGGTTAAAATATCTCTGTTTTCCAGATCTGGTGATTATCTGTGTTCCTACTCGCAGTCATCCTACCCGGCTCACCGCCGTTACAGTCTATCAAAGTGTACAGTCGGAGAAGAGAGAAGCGGACTGAAGGTGCGGAATCGAGGAATCAGGCATCCAAAGTGAGTACGATATCCGCGTCCCACAGGAGGGTGTACTGGCTGTAATGTCCTTTTCCTTCGCCAGTTCCCCGTCGGCTCCCCGCGATCTCTAGGAAACAGAGTTCGTTGAGCAATTGCCGTGTTCGTTCGGCTGATAGCGGATCGGCACCACTCTGCTCACACACGTCAAGATACGTCTCGCGTATCTTCATCGTCCGGAACCACTCCCGCTCAGGCTGGTTTTTCGTGAGATTCGCTAGCGCAATCAAGACATGTTTGCTGTGAGGGGGCAATCCCGATATGAGTTCGAGTAGACGGTCAACTTCCGCCGATGCTCGTGCATCAGAGAGGTGAGACTCCTTTACCCGGTCGGCGTTCTCCTTATTGGCTTGATCACCGGCATACCGAAGGAGTCGCATCGCCTTTCGAGCATCTCCGTGTTCTTTCGCGCTCAGAGCGGCTGCACGAGGAATCACCCCATCATCGAGAACTCCCTCAGCAAAGGCATCAGTCCGATTCTGGAGAATCTCACGGATTTGACTGGCGTCGTAGGGCTCAAAGATGAATTCATTGTGCCCGAACGAGCTCTTTGTCCGCTCGCTCATCTTCTCTCGATAGTTGATTTTGTTCGACACTGCAATTACACCAATCGGAACATCCACACTACCGTCTTCTCCTGCCCGGGAAAGCGCCATCAACAGGTCGTCGTTATTGAGTTTATCAACCTCGTCAAGGATGATGATCGCAGCGTCGTAGAACTCGTTTAGGACTGACCAGACTCGCTCGAAATACTCATTCTCGGAAATTCCCCGGGCTGGGAACGTCATACTACTCTCTGGTGGGTTAATCTCCCGACCGTACTTGCTCAGTGCGTCGGAGTTGCCCTTTGCTTGCTGGCAATTGACGTATCCCGTTGCAAGCCTCACACCGCGATTCTCAGCTTCTTCCTTCGCGATTTTTGAGACGTGTTTTGCGACGAGGGACTTTCCACAACCCGTTTTCCCGTAGATGATGATCGAATTCGGCGGCTGACCAACGACTATCGGCCCGATCTCCTCCGCAACTTTCTCAATTTGCTCATCGCGACCGACGATGCGCTTCTCACTAGGGACGTAGTCGATTTGGAGTATCTCTCGTTGCTCAAAGATTCCACCACCACCTTCATCGACATTCTCAAAGACACTGTGGATGGTGTCTGACCCATCTCCACTATCCATTATCGAAATCAAACAACTGAAACTGCAATAAAGATTGTGGGGACTGGATTATGAGTAATAGTGGTTAGATAGAACCTGAGAGTCTCGATATTAGGACTTGCACCTTAAGCAAAACTCAGTCGAGACACACCAGATTTTGAGTAAGGCAGTGCAGAGACACACACCAAATTTTGAGTAAGAAATGAAACAGGGGTGAGGTCGAAGAGAACCGCGGTTAGAACTATGGCTGGTCGTTCATAGCTTCTACACTCACTATACTACTACCTACTAGAACAACTAGACTAAAGAGACACACCTAGTTTGGAGTAAGGGAACCTCTCCAGACACGTGTATCCAATCTCCTACCCCACTGGTTCTACGTTCCTTACTCAAAATCTGGTGTGTGTGCCGACTCCTGTACTTCCAGGTACTGCCAGTTCGATTAGCACAATGTACGCCGCGTGAATCGCTGATTTGTCTCCCCCGAAGCGGTGTGGGGTTGAAGCCTGACTGGAATATCTCCTACGTCCAGTGGCGCTCTCTCTACATCAACACAAAGGTAGTCTCAGTCAGGCTCGTCACATCCCCACGCCGCTGGACGCTCCATTTGCGACTCTCTCTTTCTCTTTTTATACCATCCCAAAGTCCAATGTCAGCAAACTCACCCAAGCGCTCTGACCAGCAGAGTGCAGTTACACCCAGTGAACAGAGCGCCGATGGATCGGCTGAACCGACGTCGCGGAAGAACAACTCGCCAACTGTACCGATAGCCGACCTTCTGAATCAAGAATCTGTCCTTCGATTCGCTGGTCTCACTGAACACGATTCTCAGGACTATCCAAACGAACTCGAGAGTAACATGTGGTGTCGGTCGAGTACTCCACGGACGTTCAAAGATGTCGTAAAGGCACTCCCAGCAGCGTCTTCTGGTGAACTGTGGGCGACAAACGAGTTTATCGGGACTTCCGGAGACGTTGATATCGACGCTATACGCTCCGTCGATGGGCTGGATATCGAGTGTCTGGAACGAGGCACTGGCTCAGCTCTGGAGACGATAGCACAACGGTCGGCTGCTGAACCTGTAGTAGAAGTACAGGACCACCAGGACATCGTCGACAAGCGACGAAAAGCGTTGCACGCTCTTGGCTACGATGTCAAATTCCGGTGGCAAATCGCCAGCGACTCATACACCATCATCAATCCGCAAGAGGCGTATCTCCCCATCATCAGTGCCCTCCAGCAACGGGGAGAAGATGACGTATTCGGATGGGCTTCCTACCGGGATTGGGGTGGACTATTTAAGATGGTCGTCGTCTGTCCGAGTCTTCGCCGTGTCGTCTCTGCCGGTGAGGAAGATCTGGAAGAACTGGATGGCGATGGTCTCACAGCTGCCACCCCCGAAGACGAAGCTCCGGAAACAGTGGTGTATGGGGGCTTTCAAACTGGCTACGATTTCCGGGGGACACAGACACTCTGGGCACGGCCTGTTCTATTCTTCCCTGCTTCTGGAACTGTCCTTCCCGACACGGGAAAGCGATACACCCGCCGCCACTACGGAAAGGCCACTGATGCGGCTCACGAACGGGCACACAATCGGACTCCTATCAACGAGTGGTGGCGGTCGATCTACGACGATATCGATACCCGGATGGTCACAGTCGAAACGGCAATTCAGCGGTCGCGGGCAATCGCGTATGACTTCGAAGAACTCCCGTTCAGTCTGCAGGAGTGTTACACGTACTGGGGGATCGCGAAGAAGTACGCCGAACCGGCGGCGAATCGAGCACAGACAATTGCCCGTCCGACAACTCGCCCAACCGTGTTCAATATCCAGTTGTCGTTGCTCATTGCGCTTCTTGAAGGGTACAACGGGTCGATGGCTTCGAATTCCTATCAAGAGTATATCGAAGTCGCCGGCGAGCTCTACCGGACGCCGTCGATGATGATTCAACTGGCCATGCAGGAGCACGATAGGCAAACTATCAATTCAACTGACCGAGTGCTACCTGAGGACCAGCAGACACTCTCTGACTCGTTAGAAGATATTGTCGATATTCCTGGAATCACCGTCGACTCGGAAGTGGATCTCTCGAACAAACAGGCGCAGCGTGTCCAAAACGGTGTTCAGCGGCAATTGGACCACTTGGGATGACTGACTCTGCAGCAGTACGGCGACACTATATCATAGATTCCTCGGAAAATATAATATATGTATGAGGGTCATTCTCGACACCCCCATCCGCTCGATTTGATGCTCGCCGTATCTGATGTCGTGGTCAATAAGAGGTACGCCCAAATCTACAGGCGGAGCAGGCCGAGTGCCTCGGGGCTTGACCCCGAGGGTGAAGGCCGTAAGCTCAGGTGGGTGTTCCACTTTCACTGTGGATGGCTGGCATTCAAGATAATCGCACTACGACACTGGTACTGGGGCGAATGACCGACGCACAGGCTCTCGTCAAGACGCTGGTCTTCCAACTCGACATCCAGAGTGACAACGAGGGCCTGCTGTACGACGCCACACTTGAAGCGCGGTGGGCGTACAACGAAACCATCCGACTCGCCAAAGACGGCGTGGACTGGGACGCCATTCCCGACAGGGTAGCCGACGACGCTGACCTCGTTAAGAACACCACTCAGCGTGTCGTTGCGAAGGCACTCGGTGCGATGGAGAACTACTACGAATACGACGACTTCGGCCAACCGAGCCACACCAAGGGCGGAACGTACCCGCTTCGTGCGAACTACGAGGAAGGGTACAACCTGTCGCTCACCGACGACGGCGACGTGGCGTTCCGAATCAGCGCGAAGCCGTACAAGCACGTCAAAGGCGTCGTTAAGGGCGACGACGCGCACCTCGACATTCTCAAGAACGCACTCACGAGCGACGAGTGGAAAATTGGGACAGCGGAAGCCCTGTTCCACGACGACAACCCCGAGTTGCACGTCAACGTCACCAACACCGAGCAGACCGTTCGAGACAAGTCGGACTCACAGACAGTCGTCGGTGTGGACGTGAACGAGGACAACGTGGCTCTGACCGCCCTGTCCGAGAATGGCGTCGAGAACACGCTTGTTATCGACTTTCCGGCCGTGGTGAATCGCCAGACGTAGCTTGATTTCACGGGGTCAGCGATTGCTTGATGTTGTGAACCGCACACATCAGAATGATCTCACGAAATTCAGCATACCAGGTTCGCGCACGCACGGCGTCGCCGAGCGTGCGCTTGATCGTGGAGAATACGGTCTCACACATCGCTCTCTGGCGGTATCGAGGCCCATCGATCCGCGCGTTGTGCGCGTGATCGATGGGCCGGAACTCTCGATGTTTGATCAGCGGTCTCACGCCCTCTTCGCGGAGTTTTTCGCGTAAATCCATCCAGTCATAGCCTTTGTCGGCAGCGAGGCTGGCGAGGTCGCCCGCGTTGCGACGGGCGACCTGCCAGCCGAGCTGTGTGTCGTGGCGTTTTTTCGTCGTACAGTGAACGTCCAGAATGGCTTGACTTTCTGTGTCGACGAGAGCAGTCGCTTTGAGCGTTTGAACCCGGTAATTCGTCCGACGGCAGTAGTGTTTGCTAGCGTTTTGCCGGTCGAAAAACGTCGCGTCAATGGCGGCGTGACCGCTCGGCTTGTGCAGCTGCGCCGACAGGCGCAGCAGCACTCGCCAGAGTGCGGTCTTGATTCTGTCAAACCACTTGACTAGGGTGGAGTGGTCGGGGAGATCGGCGGCGTCGAGGCCGATCTCCCCGAGTATTTGTGGCATCTCGCTCAGCAAATCGAGTGCTTCCCGGTAGGATTTTTCCAAGTAAACCCGCAGACAGTGCAGCGACACCACCGCATACTCGGCGAAGCCGCCACCCCCTCGGGGGCGGCGACTTCGCCTCGCTCACCAACAGCATTTTTAGCTAACTGGACCGCTTTCTTCGTGAAGCGGGAAATCTTCGACATGGATCATCGGCGGTTTCCCGCTTCAACTTCCTAGTTCTGACGGTCGAAGCCGACGCTGTACAGCGATTCACCAGAGCCGAAGAGACTAGAACTGCTGAGATTCAGGGTTGTAAGGGTTGTAAACTCCACTGTTTTATGCGGATATCGACGTATTGTAACCCGTGAATGTCGCCCAAAAATATCCCACTCTCAGCCCAAAATCCGATGTCGAAGCCGATTCTTACAGGATGCTAACGATAATGGATGGCCCAGGAGTGACAGGGCTAGAGCGGTATTGGCTCGGTTATTATAGAGAAGACCTACACGACGATGATGGATCGTTTCTGGCACGTCCAGTGGGCCATCATGAACTACCCCACCCGATGACACGGCCTGAAGTCGAAGACTGGGCAGTTGACCGGTTGAGTATTCCTGACGACTCGTTCTGAATACTGAAAGCATTGGACAGGGGCTGAGTCGGCTCTGTTGAAATCCATAGTTGCTGAGAGCTTTTTCAGGCCGTGTTGAATACAGGGCGCGAGTCGATTAGCGTTCTTCGCCTCAAAACAGAACTGTGAATGGATTAACACAGAGTTCCTATTCCCGCACGTTCGTGAGCAGTGTGTTCTCTCAGGGCCACCACGGCAGATCTTTCCATGTCCTTCGGATTCAGCTCTACTTCCAGCGTTCACAAACATGTTATGTATTCTACCACTAGGTAGTGTATGGCCGTTATCACCGATATCGAAATCCCGGCTGACGAGTTCGCTCTCGGAAAACTCCTCGAACAGTACCCAGATATCGACATCGAACTCGTTCGCGTCATCCCCCTTCGAGATGGAATCATGCCACTGTTTTGGGTCGAAGGCGCCGACCCCGACGAGATCGAAGCCACGATCCGTGGCGACCCCTTGGCAGAGGAGATCGAACTGCTCACCGAAGCCGACGGACGGTACCTTTTCGAGATTCGCTGGGCCACCGAGGTTGACGCACTCATCAAACCGATGATCGAGAGCCGTGCCGAAGTCCTGATCGCCGAAGGAAGTGCAAATCGCTGGTCCTTCCGCTTGCAGTTTGCAAACCGCTCAATGCTTGCCGACTTTCGCCAGCGATGCCAAGATAACGACATCCAATTCAGTCTGGAAGCACTGTACAACCCCACGGTTCCCGACGAGCCGGTGGAAGAGGGCGATCTCAGTTCGCAACAATATGACCTTCTGGCTACTGCCCACCAGAACGGCTACTGGCACGTTCCCCGGGATATCGAACTCGGCGAGCTAGCAGATCTCATCGGCGTCAGTTCAAATGCGGCCTCACAGCGAATGCGTCGTGGTCTCGATACCGTCGTTGGTCAAGCGGTTGCCCGCAAACCGGACTGATGCTACAGCTGTGATCGATGGGCCTTCGTGGTCGCGCCGTCAGGAGGGGGCAATCAGCGTTCGGGGGTCAGATTTTCTCGGAGCTAATAAAGGCCGGTTGTGACAAAGGCATAGACTATGACTGCTGTCAGCTATATTTGCATATGGACTCTCAAATAAGCAGAGTGAACACTGAGCACGACATCGAAGTGGGTGCAGACGGCAGTGTGCAGACGCGGTTTAACGCTGATGACTCGCCAGCAGAGGAGGCAGTCTATGCGGTTGCAGCTCTCAAAGGTGTTGAGCCAACAGACCTCAACCCGCTGTATAACCTAATTGACCCCGATGCAGTGGATGCACTGTTTGAGGGACCATTGGATGGCGGCGAGAATCCGGTCGTACTCATGTTTACGATGGCCGAGTGTCGCGTGGCACTCCGAAGCGACAGAACCCTCTCCGTTCATCACACCGACGAGACCAGCTAACCGTTGGTCTGCGTGACACTCAAATCCAGTCGTCGGGTAACTCATCGGCGTGATTCCGCATCAAATTCAACAGCGGGCGGAGCTCGTCGAACTTCGGGCCTTTGCGGACAGCGCTCTCTGCCTCGTTCCACTCAATCACTCCGGCGTCGACCAGTTTCGGCAGGTGGGTGTGGGTCATGTGGACTTGGAGGTCAGCCAGTTCCTCGTCTTCGAGCGAGACATCGGCTGGGACTTGCGTGTCCTCGTCATCCTGCGGGTTGTGTTCGAGGAGAGCCAGTAACAGTCGTCGGCGGTACTTGTCTGCCATGAGGCTCAACAGAGTGTCCAGTGAGACTTTCGACCTAGAGTCACTATCGTTCATCTTGTCCGTTACTTAGCGAACAACTCAATTGAGCCCTCGGTGTTCGCATGCACCCACTATATTGCTATAGTAACAATTGAAACGATTTACACACCGATCGCACCGTCGTCGTGCGGTCGGGTGTGCATTGATTTTCAATGGCTACTATAGTGTTCGTACGCACTCTCGTCGTTTGTGAGAACGGGAGGATACCCCCACTGGGTTGCTGTGGGTTACGGGGTGGCCATGACCGTCGTGGCGAGGACCCGGTGGAGCCCGCGATTCAGCCGCCGTGAATAGGACTGGCGCGTGATGTCAACCGTCTCGGCCAGATTGGTCAGGTTGGTCTCGCGGGGCACCTTGAAGTAGCCCTCTGTGAACGCGAGTTCGACGGCCTTCCGCTGTTTACCAGTCAACCCGTACGGGTCGCCCTTCGGCCCGTGAGGGTTCCAGACGCCGATGATAGTGCTCGAAATCCCGGCTTCTCGTAGTGTCTCGCGGAAGGCCGAGAGGTTCTCGTGGTCGGGGCCGCGCAACCGAAACTCCCACTCCTCGGGTCCGCCGACTGCTTTCTCGACGACGAGGCTATGCTCGGTGAGTGCGTCCAGGAGTCCGTCGATGGGCCTCGCCCACTCGACCCGGAAGAGATACTTGCCGGGACCGTCGTCGAGTCGTTCGAGGGAAGCGACGCGGTCGTCACCCAGCACGGTCTCTTCGCATGACGACGGGTCGTCGGTCTCGACCCAGAAGTACGGCACGAGTTCGTCACCCGTCGGTACCAGTTGGGTCAATTCGATGTGGATGTCCCCGCTGTCGTGGAGGATCTGCCCGAGTTCAAGGTCGGCACTCGGAATCGTGAGGCGGACTTCGACGATACTCATGGTATCGACCCCGGCGTCTCGATTCGCGTTGCTAGATGCAGGTGAGCATGGTCTATCGACTCGGACGGCGTGCCGGCGATATTCGACGCCGGGATGGTGAACGTGGTGGCTGGCATGGCTGGTGCGGAACACGGTGGGGGGTGAGTGATGTGTCCCGCGTGGCTGCCACGCGAAGAGAACAGGTGTTTCGCACGACCGGCAGACGCCGGTTCAAGCGACCCCTCGTCGGGGGCGAACACACAGTGCGGCCTTGGGATTCCGTCTATCACATTTGTAGCCTGTATGTCATATACTTGTTGGTCCTACCTGTCCAAGCAGCGAATGAGCGTTTTCTCACGTACGCTGGTGGGCTATTCGAACGTTGCAACCGATTTCGGCAGAATCGAACAACTCCTCAGTGCTGAGTACCCGGTGCGGATACGGCAGATCCGGCTCTGAGGAGTGAGTCAGCGCGCGAAAGAAGTTTATAAATACCATCGACATCACTGTTTTATGTATTAGTAACCGCCTGTCGTACGACACGCTAATGGACTGTTTGGTGGTTCCGACTGTGTTGCTTGACCCGACCGAGGAGGTCAGTTAGTGTCATGAGCGTCGTTGCTCAATTCACCATTCCCGCGACCCAGTTCGTCCTCGGTGAGCTACTCGAAGTCGGGAGCGGGCCGGAAATACAACTCGAATCAGTAATCCCGACCGGTGACTCGGTCGTGCCCTACTTCTGGGTGGGCAACGAGCACGCCGATGCCGTTCAGGTGGCACTCGAAGAGTCCGAGTTCGTCGACGAGGTAACGATTGTCGATTCCTCACAGTCAGAAACGCTGTTTCGCGTCGTGTGGAACAACGATGTCGATGGATTATTTGGACTTATCCGCGATACTGACGCTGCACTGTTAGAAGCCGAGGGCCTGGGTGACGACTGGGTCTTCCGGATGCGGTTCTCCGAGCGTGAGTCACTTTCCGAGTTCTATCAGGCCTGCATCCAGAAGGGATTGACACCAGACTTAGAAGAAGTGAACAGCCCGTTCAGCTCAGCCGATACCAGCAGTTTCGGCGTCAGCGAGCCCCAGAGAGAGGTACTTCTCGCCGCCTTGGAGAAAGGGTACTTCGACGTTCCCCGGGAGATCAACCTTACCAACCTGGCCGAGGATCTGGACATCTCGGATACGGCAGCGTCACAGCGCATCAGGCGCGGAATGAACACGTTGCTGTCTGGCACGCTCGCTTCCCGTGAGAAGCGAGATCTGGACAGTGACGACGAGTAGCTGATCGGTCCGCCAGTCACGGCTGTTGTGGAGTCTCGATGTCCAGTTACAGTTAATTAAGTTTACAGGAATGAACGCCGCTACTGGCACGCTCGATACAGGTTTATTATAACAGCCTTCTATATCACTGCATAGGCCGAATGTACGACGCGCGAAAATATTCTGGTGAGGTCAAACACTGGTTATGTCTCGATGAATAATCACAGTGTTCGAGGGAGGAGTGCTGTCGAACCGGACCCCGTGAGAGGTTGGGCAAGGAGATGAGTCTCTTCGTCAACGTGGGTCTCTCGGTACCCGCTATCCCGCCCGGTGGTGTCGTTCCAATCCAAACGGACGTGACACTCGAACTCGAACGAGTCGTGCCGACGGCAAGCGCAACACACTTTCTTTGGCTCGTCGGCGAGAACCACCAGCAATTTTTCGAGGGCCTCCGAGGCGAGTCTACTGTCGAGTCGATCACTGTACTCGACGAGTTCGACGACCGGCTGTTCGTTCGCCTCCACTGGACGGCCCTCGAGAATCCGTTTCTCGACCTGCTCGACGAGAGTGACGTGGTCCTCGTGGAAGCACGGGGAACGGCGGATGGGTGGGAGGCTACACTCCGATTTCCCGACGAAGCGGCACTCAGAACCTTCTACGAGGCCAGCGAACAGCGTGGACTCGGGGTCGAACTCCGTGCGATCAACGGTTCACGAATCGACGAGTCTGGGGACATGGACGCGCTCTCCCCCGTGCAACGGGAGACGCTCGAGGCCGCCTTCAGGGCCGGGTACTTCGACGTGCCACGGTCGATTACGATCGCCGAACTCGCAGCGCAACTCGACCGCTCAGAGCAAGCGGTCTCCGAAGCACTCCGGCGAGCGATGGCGAACTACCTGCAGACGACGCTGCAACAGGGAGACACTAGTGAGGCTGACGCTGACGACGAGGGCGAGGCGAGCGACGCCACATACTGCACGGATACCGACACTAACGGCGACGGCTGATGCTTAAGTCTCGGTCGAGCCAGCGGATTCGACGGTCGGCTCTCGGACCTCGATATCGGTGGCCGACCGGACCCGGACCTCATACCCTGCATACGAGAACAGAATCGTCGGGGGGGTCCGCTCCGCCGAATCAGCGCTCGCGTGTGTGTACATCGCATCCATTGCCTCAGCTTCAATCGCGTTTTGAAGCGGTGGCAGTGCCTGCGGATCAGCTCCCCTGGCTCGTGCGACCGCCTCGACGACGCGAACACTGACAGAAGTCTCTGGTTGACTCATTATTTTGAACTACTACCATTGGTTTAGCCCCCAACAAATATAAATGGCAGTGATATAGATGGTCGCCCGGTCGTTATATACGAGATACAGGAGAAAACCCACGACTTTAGTCGTGGGATGAATCCGCCACTGCTGAAACAAACCACGCGACAGAGGCAGGCCGACTCCCCACTGTTTAAGAAGTACTAGTCTTACATATAAGATATGGAAGTGCGGCGTACCGTCCCCGTTTCACTCGACGTGGACAGCGACGACGCCGTACTCCTCGAAGACACCGTAGACACATTCCTCTGGTCGGCTCAATACGTCGTAGACCACGCCTTCAAAGGCGAGTACGTTACTACCAGCAAGACAACGCTAGATGACGAAACCTACGACGACGTGCGCGAGAAGACAGACAACTTCAACGGTGGACTTGTCCAAGCAGCGCGGAACAAAGCAGCGGAAGCCTGCAAAAGCGTCGTCGCACGCTGGAAAAATGGGAAGAAAGCCAGCAAACCCACATTCACCAGTCCACACGTCGTCTACGACCACCGAACTGCCACGTTCCACGACGAGTACGTGAGTCTCGCCACTACAGACGGTCGCATCGAAGCTGACTACGTGCTACCCGACGAGGACAGTGACACGCCGCACTCCGAATACCTGTTTTCAGACGAGTACGAAACCACGGGTGCGGAATTGCACTACCGCAACGGCAGATGGGTAATTCACATCCACTGTAAAAAGGAAGTGGAGTCTGACACGTCGGAGAAGGCAACACCTGAGAACGGAACGGTTCTCGGGGTTGACCTCGGCGTGAACAACCTCGCCGTCACTTCGACGGGCACGTTCTGGACGGGCAACGAGTTCGACCACTGGCGCAGAGAATACCAAAAACGACGTGGCTCGCTTCAACAGTGCGGAACGCGATGGGCGCACGAGAATGTCCAGTCCGTTGGACGGCAAGAGGAAGGACGGTTCAAGTTGATGGTCCACCGCATCAGCAACGAACTCGTCGCTGAAGCTCGTGAGAACGAGTGTACGGTCATCGCCTTCGAGGACTTAACCGACATCCGTGAGCGCACTGGTGCGTCGTGGGGACACAAGTGGGCGTTCAAACGCTTGTACGAGTACGTCGAGTACAAGGCCGAGGAGTACGGCATCACTGTGAAGCAAGTTGACCCTGAGAACACGAGTCGACGTTGCTCGCACTGCGGGTTCACCCATCCTGATAACCGTGATGGTGAGGGCTTCGAGTGTCTGAAGTGTGAGTACCAGAACCACGCAGACTACAACGCGGCGAAAAACATCGGATTGCGGTATCTCCGTCGCAACCAAACTGGCGGCGACGGAGGCGCACCCTTGGGCGTGCGCTTGAACAGCGGGACGCTGAACGTGAACGGAGGCTATTCTCCTGCCGAGGAATCGGCCAGAACGGGAGTCCACGCTGAATCCCACGACTTCAGTCGTGGGTAGCTCAAGTATCCTCAGCAGTTGGTTTCGTGTCGTCAGTCGTCTCCTCCTGGCCGTGGGTGAGCGTCGCTCTGAGGAGGGCTGCGGTGCCTCGTGAGATTCGCTGTTTCGTCGCTGTGTCCGAGAGCCCCAGTTCAGCAGCGAGGTCGGTGAGGTTGATGTTCCGGGGCACGTCGTAATACCCCGCTTCGAGTGCGGTCATGAGCGCCTCTCGCTGTGCCTCGGTGATGTCGAACCCGAGCCCGAAAGTCTCGGGGATTCCAGGGTTGTGGATGGACTGAATATCGATCCGTATATCGCGGTCGACACACGCACGATAGAACGAAGAGAGGTCGTCGTGGTTGCGAAAACGAAACGAGAACGTCCAGGTGTTGGCTTCCCCGACTCCTTCGATGATCGACCCATCTGCCGTTGCCAGTGCATCGAGGACCCCATCGATGTCCTCAGCCCACTCGGCACGAACGAGCGTCTCACCGTCGGTCGAATCGAGAATTTCGAAGGAATCGATATCGTCGTCTACTTGGAGCGCGGCTTCGATAGCGTCGATACTGTCGTCCGATGCCCAGAAGTACGGGATGAACGTCGACCCGACGGGGATGACCCGTTCGAGGCGAACGCGAATGCCCGGATTCTCGCTGAGTGCCGAGTCGAGGACGAACGCATCCGCCGGGAGTTCAACGGTTGCGAGGACACTCATAGCTGTTCCCCCGCTCGGACTCGGTTGTAATTGTGTACCTGCCTCGCTGTTGTATCGCTAATTGATATCTCGTGTGGCTCTGTCGAAATCATATTTTTGACACCTTTCTTGCCAGAATAGCCGTTAGGCAGGTTGGGGAAGGGTAATTAGAGAAATCACCAGTTTCAATGGATAATTTTGCGAGCGTACTGCATACATAGCGCGTATTTCTCACGGGTGGTTTGAGTGTTCCCCATGGTCATCCACCCATTCAAGAAGTGGCTGAATCTCACCGAACTGCGGTCCTTTGAAGACTTCGTTGGCGGGCCTGTCCCACTCGATGTAGCCGTAGTCTTCGAGTTTGGGCAGATGCGTGTGGTACATCATTATGTGCGCGTGTTTCTCGACGTCTGTCAGTGCTGACGCTCCCGTGGATGAGTTAACCTTCACATCCTGCGAATTCGATTCGAGAAAATCGAGCAGGAATGTACGCCGCTGTTTGTGTGCGAGCGCGTTGAAGGCGTTGTCGTTCATGTGTGGTCTCCCACTTGGGGGTTGTCTTGTGCAATGGCCATGAGGATGCGACGCCGATACGGGTGTGTGAGGGCGTCAAACATCCGGTCCAGTCGTGAGTGGCTCCTGCCGTCCGTTCTTAACGGGGATTGGCCGGACTCATTCACCGGTGGTGTTTTTTCAGTCATGTGATGTTAGCACTGTTGCGGAATGCGTCGCTTTGTAAGTCTCACTGAACCAGAAGAGGTCGGCCACTCTTAGCTTTGATTTTGGGTATACAACCCTTATTTATGCCGCGGGCCTTCACCCTCCAGGGCGGTGAGTGTCTGACCGAGAATCTGGCGGATACCACGCCGGAGGCGAGAAGCGATCGCCTGTTGTGAGATTCCGAGTTCTTCTCCCAGTTCGGCCATCGTCACGTCGCGCGGTGAGTTGAAATATCCACGTTCGTAGGCCAGCACCAGCGCCTCCAGCTGGGGGTCGGTGAGTGCGGCCTCGGTGGTAGTCTCGACCGGCGTCAGCGCGTGCAGGGCTGTCAGCGTCACCTGGATGTCGCGTTCCCGGCACCGCTGCTGAAACGTGGCGATATCGCTTCGCTGGTCTCCGCGGACCTCGAAGGTCCACTGGTCGTTCGTCCCGATCGCCGTGATGAGCGGTATCTCCGTCTCGCCGAGCGTGCTGAGTATCCCCTCGTACTTCGGGTTCCACTCAACGCGCAGGAGGTATTCGTCTTCGACGGAGTCTATCAATCGAATAGCCTTCACGCCGGGATGTGTCGAGAAGGCTGCCTCGACGTCCTCGACATCGACACCTCGGACCCAGAAGTACGGAATGATCACGCCCTTGCGCGGGACGATGCGCTCCAGTTCGACCGTCACGCCCGGCACAGACGCGAAGATCGACCCCAAGGGGAACTCGTCGGGCGGGACCGTAAACGTCGCCTCGGTAGCCATATCCAAACCATCGGCCCGCGTCGAAAAAGACCTGTGCACCGATGCGAGTCTCTCTGAGAGGATTATCCAGCAATATTGCGTACTCCTGGCTCGTCGTGACCACCGATTCGCGCTGTGTTATCGACACGGTTCCCGAGAACATCAACGCAATCTGGTAGAAGCTACAGCGATTCTTTCACAGGCATTTGTGTCCCGCGCGGCGGCCACGCGAAGAGAAACGAGGAACGGTTGGACCGACCAACCGTTTTCAAGCAGTCCCTTCATGATCGGGACTGAACACAGGGATGGACCTGCTATTCCAACTTTAATAATTGTCGATACAGACGCATACATCTGCCGGTCGGTGTGGTGTCATTCGCAAGCAATCGTGGATACCTCGTCGACACCGCCAATATGGGGTATTGAAAAGACCATCGACATCACTGCCGTAAGGTAATCCGAAGTGGCAGTATAGTAACCATTGAGCAAGATGCTGAGCGATATCATCATCAACAGACCAGATGCAGACAAGTTTTTTCACGCTGGTAGCGCCGGAGCGTCGGCGACACGTACCAGGATACTCAGACGGCAGCGCAGCAATCTTCCGCACCCAACTAGACGCCGAGGCTTCGGTGGCCCAATCGCCAGCAGGTACCGTCACGGAGCTGGCAGATCATGACCGGTGGTGACCAAGTAGATGACTCTGGCCTAGATTCGATGCTCAATGTGCTGTCGAACCGGTACCGTCGACGGCTACTCGTCGCGTTGCTGGAGCACAACCCCCAGGAGGACGACGACCCACAGGCTCCAGACGACGTTACCTACCAGGACGAGAATCTGGAAGAGTTGATGGTACAGATGCGTCACTCGCACCTGCCCAAACTGGCTGACGAGGGATTTATCGAGTGGAGTCGGGAGACGAACGCCATCAGGTCAGGGGCCCCAAGTTCGAAGAGATTCGACCACTACTGGAGTTGATGACGAACCACGCCGACGAACTTCCTGACGACTGGGTCAGACCCACCGGACGGTCACTGAGAACGCCGAAACGCGGAGCGATGTGAGTGCACCGGTTGTGGCTCCATCGACCGCCGGTTCCTGCTTCCCGACCAAAGAACGCCGGTTTCGCCGTCCGTGCTGCATCCACCTTCTGTATCTAATGACATCACTGTTAGTTTCAAAGGATTTCAACAGAGCCGCTGAGTCGGTAGGTGGTCCCACCCTCCGCGAACTATTTTGGTTTATTTTCCGCGGGTGGACTGGCGGGAACGTGACGGCTATCCAGTGACGCCGTTGACGGAGTCTTTTCCGCCGACGAGGATACCATGGCTACAGAGAATCCTAAGAAAAGCAGCTGCACAGAGCGATCGTTCGCAATCCATTATCAGAGTGTATTCGTAGAAGAGACGGCCAGCTCTGACGGTATCGACGAGACTGAACTGCTCGAAATCGATGACACACCCTTCGAAACCACACTGTCTGACCACGGGCTGGATATCGACACTCAGGTCAGGACCTCACGAATCGACAGTGGAGGGAGCCAAGAATTCGTCGATGACAGACCGTTGTCTGCTATCCGGGCGAGTAACGGAGGGAACAGCACGGAGGAAAGACAAGAAGCACTCTTCGTCAACACCGAGGCGGACCAACGTACGTTGGGTGGCGGTCAAGCCAGCGCCAGGTGCCTGTTCGAAACCGAATCTCGACAGGTATCCAGACCCAATGCCGGTGAGAAATAGCTCGTAGTTCCTGGAGATTTGTCGGCAGCGGGTCCTTGAGCGGCCAGCTGGTCGCTTCTCATCGATGGCAAGTTCATTAGATTCCCGAGATGATTCTCTGAGTTCGCATAGCCCAACTCAGGAATGTACAGGGCGGCAGGCTGCACCGGACATCGGCGATGAGATCTCCCGAGCCCGCAGCGCGGAGTACGTGGCGTTCCTGTCTCGACACCCGTTCGCGACGGACGCATTTGAAGCAGGCTTCGTGACTGGGGTCCGTGAAGACTGTAGCCTGCAAACAGGGGCCCTTCGAAACGTCGACATCCCGATACTGATGTTAGATAACGACTTCAAAAATCCTAATCTAGAACGGTACGTCTCGCGATTTCGGGAGATCGAGCCTGAAATTGGGGTGGTCGGGGACGCTCGTTCAGCGGAGGAAGCATACATCACTGTTGACGCGGTCCGTAAGCTGAAAACAGAGTATCCAGACTCAACGCTCATCATAGTCCCAAAATGCCACGAAGCAATCGATATCATCGGTTCCGCCGACGTACCGGGCACGGAGATTGTACTGGGCTACTCGATGGGATATTCAGATATCCTGGCCTCTGACTTCTCGGACTACTCGGACTGGCGTGGACGGCGTGTACACCTGCTGGAGCAAGCCCGACCAAACAGTGGGAGGTGATTCAGCTACTGACATCGCCAACGCTGTTCGGCGATCCACCTGCAGACATCGTCGGGTTAGATTGGAACGGTGCGCACAAAGTCGCCTACATGGGTGAGTCTTGGAGTCGAGAAGGCTGGCAACGAAGCGACCATCTCTCCATCAGGGAAACCGTGAAGAAGAGCCTTCGTGAGATGCGCATGTTCTGGAAAGAACGCGGTGTCTGGCCTCGTGAGGGGACGACCCCAGTTGACCGTTTAGGTCAAGCCGTCCAGGTGCCAGACGATGAGGTGTTTGCAAACGGAATGCACATCTCTGAAGTGGGTGACTACGAGGGCCCAGATGATTGGGAGGACCGACTTGACCCCGAAGACGATGAGACGCTACCACTCGAACATGCAATCGTCAACCAGTATACTGATGGCAGTATACGGGCATTTCGCTCGGAAACCGAGCGGGCATTCATCGAATACCACGAGGGCTTGATTACGTCATAGACAGTCCGTAGATAGCAAAATACGGAATCACCACAGACTGTGGGCGAGTCTGTTAATCATCAACTTTGCAAGGTGATTGGTAGCGTAGAATAAGAACTCCTCTCTGTCGAATTTGTCTCTCCCAAGAGAGGTGTGGGCTTCGATTCAATGGACACCATCATAGCGTCGCAAACCGTTGCTCGACCACCCGTTTTCTCAGAAAAAAGCATCGCGCACATTCGCCGTGTAAAGCACCTGAGTGCTATCGTCAGAGAAGACCTCGGCCCTGATGTTGAACGCGACGGTCTGGAGCAAAAGGTCGCCGGCTCACTGTATCACCACCACCCGGAGATTCGGCTCGAAGATGCACTGGAACTGAAGTGCCATCTGAAAGAGCCGTCCACGGAGGGTTCGACGGACTCTGCTATCAAGGGGATCGTCGACGAAGCTTGTACACTACTAGAGAGCTGGGATCGTCTCGGTCAGACCCAGTCTGAGGACTCGAATGCAGCCTTTGACTACTAATGGCCACCGACCAAGCGGTGCTTGAAACACTTCCTCCAGAGAAACTTCTCGCCGCTACAAGATTACGTATCATCAGGGCAGCGATTCGAATGTTTACCGACCCAGAGAGTCTAGACTCCTATATTTCTCACGAGAGAAATAGTTGGGGACGGGAGGGTATACTCAGACTGCTTCGTGACCGGAAAAACGAACTCAGTGCGCCATCCGACGGAATCCCCCAAGATGGAAAAATGAAACAGTATCCAACAAAGGCCGCCCACACGGAACCATTAAAGATTATCCACACGGAATACGAACCTCGTTTGATACGGCGAGAGTTTGCACCCGACTGGAATGACCTATAAATAGTCCTGAGAAGAGTTCAATCTCTTTCGCAGAAAACTTGCTTGACCGGGTGGCGAAGCGCTGCTAATCGGCTGAGATCGCCTTTTCGATACGGGACTGACCAGGTGCGAGTGTTCCCTTTCAGGTCTTTGCGGCCGATAATGATTCGTACCGGACCTCTCGGAGTCTTCGCGAGAGATAACCAACTCTCGCATAGTGATGTTCCACGGAAACTTATTGATGGTCCTGATACCCACAGGTTGCTATTCTCGTTCGAATACCCACGTTTGAACCAGGCTTGAGCACCGTCCATGAACTGTTCAAACCGCTCTGGGAACTCTTCGCCGATGTGGCAGATGAGATATGATGAATCACTCCTGTCCAAATCTTTCTTCCAGAACTCTAAAGATGTGATCAGACGGAGCTTGAATTACGTTTACCCAAGCACGCTCTGGGCTCTCTCCATGGAGAGATATAGAGGAAATTTTCTGCCATCCCTCCGGTGACATGCCCGAGTCATAGTGCCCCCGAAGCGGGGGGACCACTTCGAGAGCGTGAGCACGAAGATATTCGTCTGGGAACGGGATAGAAATCTCAACCGCATCGGGGGAGTCTGGTTTCAGCAGCTGATGGACAACTTCAGAGTAGCCGTCGACATCTTCAGTAATTGGGATAGCGTGAGGCCATGGAGTCCAAAGTTGGTCTTCGCTAAAGGTCATATCATGGCCGTCGAAATCTTTCTGATAGGCCCAGTAGACTGTGTAGCCCGCCCAGAGCACCTCACTCGATATAGCATCTACTTGTTTATCATCATTCGTTGGCCGGAACTCGACGGCAATGCCATTCCCGTACGGAAACTCGGGACTTTCGAAGGTTGCAAGGACATCAGCAGTATGCTCTATCCTTGGGATCGGTTTTTCGTGGGCAACAGACGCCGACGGAAAATTCTCCCTGAGCTTCATTGCCGCCACGGTCTTCATTTTTGCTTGAGCAGAAGATTCTCCCGGACACTTCGACCCCACAGGATGAAAGAAATGCTGTGCAACAAAGTTACCACGATTATAATGGGAGCTTCGAACGCGCAGATTGCACTCACACAGTGGGCACAGGACCGGATCATTTACCCCGACGTCGAGCGGAAGGACACGATCTCCGTCGAGATTCATTGCTAGATAGGGCATTTCAATCGGTGACGAAGGTCTCTCTTCGCAAACTAGTACGTGATACGACGATAAATACAGAATAGACTCTTCAGGTCCAGAACCTCATGATATCCACACATACGCACTATCAGGAATCCTCGCCAGATTGGCTATAGCTCAACTCGGATGAGAAGGCGACTTCACACTCACGTCCACCCGCACCGATAGTCAAACACCCTCCAATGGTGCAGCTATCGTCGAAGCACCCTCCTAAAGGCTCGAAAATGATTTGCTCATTTTCTGCGGGTCAGACTTGATGAGTATGCTTGTCGCTATAGTATATCGATGGCTGAGGTATATATCAGTACCTGCCAACCTCTCGTTACTGATATTCACCAGAAGCGGTGTGGGTAGCAAGCGAAATATGTTCAAAGCTATCGATCGCGCTGATTCAAAACAATCTCCTCCAGATCGTCATGATCTAGACCGGCCTTGATGAGACCTTCAAAGAAGTGTTTGTGCTTCTCGATTTCTTCTTTACCGTCAATCATCAGCTGGCCATTGATTTTCCGGTATCGGTCGTCGACTTTCTCCACCAGATCCTCTGAGATGTAAATCGCAGTATGCGGCCTCGACCGTCTGGTATCAGTATCCGATGAGTCAGAATCACCGGTGTCCTGGCTGTCCGATTCACTGTTTTTCGCCGAGGTCTCGGCTGTCTCCTCTGCTTTTACCCCTTCTGTATTATCCAGGTTATCCGTAGTATCCGAAGACGCTGTCTCGTTGCCCGTCGGTGAGTCCGCATCCTCGTCACTGCTCTGAGGTTTATGCTCCTCAAACCGGTCCATCAGTGGGTTATCGTCGCTCATTGGTACTGCTCCAGGTGATCTGCGATACGGTCGTACGCTGCGATCACATCCTGCTGAGGACCGTCGTCCCATGGGTATCCAGCATCTTCAGGGTCGTATTCGAATATCGATGTCCGATATTCTATCGCGTGTTCCACGACGTCGCGTTCAGGAACATCGAAAACATGGTCTTCACCAAAGGTCTCGAAGAACCACTCCTCGACTTCACGAGCTACATTACCTTGAGACGGAACTTCATTGAGTACGGCTCCAAGCGTCGTGATACTGTACTGGTCGAATTTCGCCTCGATTGTATCTATCTCCTCGAACAGTATCTCGAGACTGTCTCGCGCAATCGTATTGGGATGACTCGGGAACAGGACGTTTTCAGCTGCTATTAGTGCCCCATCAGAGAGTGGGCCGAGGTTCGGCGGACTGTCAATGACGATGAAATCGTAATCTGTGTCCAGCCTATCTACGGCCTTTCGCAAAGATTCGTGACCACCAGCTTCGGAGTACAGGTATTTTTCGAGGTTGAAGTTCTTGAGGTGGCTTGGGACGATATCGAACTCTGCAGAGTCGATAATTAACCGGTCTAAATCATCATACGTGAGATCGCCCATATCGCTGAGAACGTCAAACAACGCAAACTCACCAGACCGGTACTCCTCTCGAAGCCCCATTTTGAGTGTTGCACCCCCTTGTGGGTCAGCGTCGACGACGAGAACATCGTGGCCTCTGGCATTCAGCGCCCCTGCGGTATTGATACTGGTAGTCGACTTTCCAACGCCGCCCTTCTGCATTGATATTGTAACTCTAAACGTCATGGATTGTTTGTATTAGTCATATTATCCGGATTATCCGTCTTATCCGACCTATCCGTGTTATCTACATTATCTCTCTGGAACAGGCAATCTTATAAAATTATGTCAGACACAGTATTTACGGAGTGTTTAGCGTTCTAAGGGAACTTTGGCCATACCGGATTATACGGATAATACGTATGTGGGAGGACTCTGTAGCAGGGTGAAATACGGATAATCCATATAATCCAAGTAATCAAGATAATCCGTCAGCCCACATGTCGAGGACAACTTGGATTATCTGGATAATCCGTATAATCTAGTTAACATCAGTAATCCCGATTTCTGCGGATTCTCCGTACAATCCACTTGAGGCCCAAAAAAGACGGAATCTACTCAGTAGAATCTTGATTATCCGATTGTGGGGCTTCGTCGAAGGCTTCAGCAGCGAGATCAGCGAGCTCTCCGGCCTCGATATGTGAGTAGTGCTCACGGACAACCTGTTCAGAGTTGTCCAGCAGTCGGGCAGCTTCACCATGTCCGTATTTTCGGACCATTACTTCGCCAGCCGCTCGACGAGCCCCATGGGGAGCGAGATATCCGTGGGTGTCATCGTCTAATTCAATTCCCGCTCGGTCAGTGAGACGCTTCATGACGTCGCGACCGCCATGCGTCGTCATCGCGGAGGGTGCTACCCCGTACTCGGCACAGAGTTCTATCATCGAGATTTCACCTTCAGAGACCTTTTCAAGGCGTATTTCTTCTATTTCTTCGGTATCATACCCTCTCTCCAGTAGACTGTTAGAGAAGTCCTGAACGAGCGTTGAATACGAGAGCGAAGGGAAGACAGGCCAATCATCAGATGGTGGGTCCAGAATCTGATTCAACCGTTCCAGAGACGGTACAGCGGGTTCTGGAAGTGCTCGGTCATCCCACCGCTGCTTCTTCGCGAGCACCTGGAGACTGTTATCCGCAAGCGAAAGGTCGGACCATCGTAGGCCATCTCGACCACGGCGGCCGTCGTCGACGTCAGCAAGAATCTCGGCACCGCGAACACCGGAAAAGCAGAGCAAATTGACCAATGCTCGGTTTCGGCCGTCTTTGATCGCGGCTTTGCGGTCATCACTGATAGCGTCGATCGCGTTGTGCGCCTGCTCGTCGACATATGAGAGCAACTGTTCCCGGTGCTCACGGGACCACGCCTGTTGCTCACCCGATTTTCGTCCCGTATCTTCTGGCAGCGGTTCCTTGGCCCGAGTGCGCTGGGCGGGGTTCTCTGCAAGGTGTCCTTCCCGAGCTGCCCATCCCAAGAAGCCCGAAACGTGCGCGTAGTAGTTCTTGATGGTACCTTCAGCCCAGCCCTGACGAGAGAGGTATCGAGCGTACTCACGAAGGTCAGCGACAGATAGCTCCTCAAAAGTTGCAGGAGAACCGGGCCGGCCAGAGAGAAACTCCAGGAATCGGTCTATCTCACGCTCCGCGTGTCGTCGATAGTTTCCACTCTCGCCGTCCCGCCCCTTTCCCTTGTCGAGCAAATAGTCCTCGACCACGGAGGAGATGGCGATGGCACCCGTCTCAGTATCGCCGGACCCCGTGTTTGGCTTAGATGGCATCAGTACGTCCTCCAGGAACAGCAGTGAACCGCTGCACCAGACCCGACAGAAGTGATCGGGTGATTTGATGGGGTTTACCCCAGGTTCTGGGCCGAGACATCGTGTTCGCGTTGGGGGACGGCGGCCGTCCTCAAAAAAGTGCTTACGTTTATTCGACTAAACGTAAGCACCTGTGCTCAAACGAGAATAGCTTGAATTCGGGCGTTTGAAGCTTTTAAACAGTGAATTTTGGCTCAACAATCACATAATAAACTATATATCGCGATACTATTTTCTGGATCACAGGTGATCACTAGTTTCACGAACAAACAGCAGAGAGGTGACTCCTACAGTATATTTACGACTATTTCAATAAGAAAATATATTGGGTAGAAAGGTTTCCTCGGTCAACGGCAGGCGAATACGGTTGAGAACAGCAAAATAGCGAGTTTCAGAGAGTGTTGCCACTCACCACTAAGCACACCGAGAAGGAGTATCTTCTAATCTGGCGGGTCCAAGCCGGCGTAATCCTTCGCTATCGTCAGGAACAGGTCAGCTGTAACCAAGGGCTTGAAGCGGAACTCAGAGTCTGCCAATAACTCCAACTTCACCAGCAGATCCACTAATCGCCAAGCATTGTACATGGTGCAGGCGTAGAGAAAATTGAAGAAGCGGTACTCAAACTTCATCGACATCGTCCGAACACGGAACCGCTTAATCTGCTTGAAGCCGTTCTCAATCCCCCACCTGTACTTGTACTTCCGAATGATTCGACTCACCATGTGAGCCTTCTCGACCTCGGAAAGGCTTTCACTGTCATCTGGTGGTTGTAGGTCCGGGTGGTTCGTCTCGAACAGCAGGTACAAGCGCGTGTCTTCATCGTTCCCCGGCAGTCTCCGCTCTTCTTCCTCCTCACGGATTTCCTCAATCAGGTCACCGAACATGCGACCGGCGCTCTCTTCATCCTCTTCGGTAGCTTCTGCGAAGTCTGAAAGCAGTCCTTCACGATACTCGTTGCTGTCCTGCGACTCGTCCTCCTGTTTTGACTCCTGTTCCTCATCATCAGAATCGTCGGCAGTCCGTTTCGCTTTCATCGCAGGCACGTACACGGATTTGCGTGCGGGCGCGTCCTGACCGGCTTCTACACCTGTTTCCGTAGATTCCTCTGTGAAGTCCGTGAGAGTTGTCCGGGCAGGGGTGTTATCGCTGCTACTGTCTTCCTCTTGCTCGATGTGAACGAGCTTGCCCTGCCGGCGAAGGCGGGTACACGTTGCTCGTTCACTCGTATGCATCATTCCAGGATTCAGGTAGTAGACACCGCGGTCTTCGCACACGTCCTTCACGGGGTCGTGGGCGAATTCCCGGTCCATCATGACCATCTCAATGTCGATCATGTCTGTTGCCTTCGACAGCAATTCATCGACGATAGCTGCACGAGACAGTCCACGGGAGACGGGAATTGCGTCTAGAACCAAGGGGACATCTAACCCGACAATCTGGATGCTCGCCCATTGGAAGTGCAGGTCCGGCAGGTCATCCTCATCCTTGCCTTTCTCCTTGTACCCGAGAAGCCACGTATTCGCCAGTCCGTCCTCATCGAATTCTAACTCCGTGTTTTCCCGGTACGGGTTCGATTTCGTAATATCGATACTCGCCAGGACACCTCCTACGAGTTCGGAATCTCGTCGTGCACGCTCAATGAGCGCTTCCGTCGTATCTCGGTGCATCTGCCGGGCTTCTTCCGGATTTATCTTCTGTATGTGGTGACGGTGAGTGCTTCCCGTCTGAACACGGTCGCGTGTGGTTTCGGCTGCGAAGTTCCGCGTCCCGTCTTCGGCATACATCTCCGCACGAGAACCCATGTATGCGTGACTCTCCCAAAACGCATTCTCGTGAACCTCGGCATTATCTCCTCGGGAGAGTGAGTAGTTCTCTGTCAGCATCGGCTTCGCGTGCTCCCACACTTCCCGAGTGTTGGCTATTGTCCGGTCTCGAACCGTCGAATCGTCCTGCTCGACGTCACCCGGGTCATCCACACTCGGGTCAGGGTGAAACACTTCCTCTGGCGCGGGAACATCGTTCTCCCGCGCGACGTTCACGAGTACCTGCCCAATAGTCCAGATGACTCGCTTGTGATCGAGTTCAAGCCGGCTGTCGTTCCAGACACGCCACAGCGTCGATTTCGAGGCACAGCCATCCTCGAAGCCGAGAGACTCGACGAGTTCAGGCTCATCCTCAAGATACTCAATAAGGTTTGTCTCGCCGCTCCAGCCTTTGACAATCCGAAGGAGATGGGCTCTTAGCAACGCTTGGGGTTCTTTCTTGTCGTGCCAGGTGGTGATGTCATATCCGAACTTCCACGGGTTGAGCGGCAGATAGCAGATCGCCTCTTCGAGGTCATTATGCTCTGAATGGGCAAACCATTCCTCGATGAATGCAGCAGCATCCCACGCAAGCGGCCAGGGGTCATTCACCGTATCGTGGTTGTCAGAGTACGGCCACTCTCGGTGCGACGCGCTCAGCGCATCGAGCACCGCTTGTTCAGTAGCGGGGGTGGCCGTCATGTGTCGCGTACTCTAAATACTTTGATTCGAAGTATTAGGTCCGGGCGTGTTGTTTCCATATTTCCGGATAGAGCTGCGTATAGGGTGGATAAACGCCCATCTCAGGCAGTAGAGTTCAATTTTCGACTGACTTTGAATCAAAGTATAAATCCGAATGAAGTGCCATTCGGAAAGAGAAGGAAGTTTGACTATGACGGGGGATTGAGTTCAACAGTATCGGGCATGGTAGACACGCTTAGGGAGTACTTCGAGTTGCGCGGTGGGATTGGGCTACTCGTCGTGTTGAAAGGTGATGCAAAGAGATTCAAAGACCTGGCCGACCGGCTACACATCAGCTCTTCAACGCTGACGAAACGGATTGGCGAAGCGAAAGATTACGGGCTTATAACACCCGAAATCGACAATAAGGAAACCTCTGTGAATAATCGGTATCGACTCACCGAGCGTGGGCAGTACGTAGTTACGAAGATGGAGCGGATGAACATCATTCACGCGTACCGGACGATGCTGGATATGCAGGCACAAATCGAGGACGGAAAAACCGAGTTACTGGAGTGGGTGGAACTTGATGAGACGAAAGAAGAATTGGCCAGGCAGAGCGATAGCGACCCATACGTTGACCCATTCGGCAACGATGTGACAGAGTTCTCCAACGACGATGATGATCGTGACTACGATGAGTTCATGACGGAAGAATAATCCTCTAAAAGAATATGTTTCAAGTTGGATTAGCTGAACTAACCGCTCAGTAGGCCTGCGGATGTAATGGTTCGCTCCCGAAGAACGAGCGTGAATTACGGCCAGTCGGCTGGTAACTTGTCGGCATTGTCGTCCAACAACTGGAGGAGCGGTGCGATGTCGTGGAAGTTCGGTCCCCGCCGAATCGTCTCCGCCTCGGGATTCCAGTCGATATACCCCTTCTCAGCCAGTTTGGGCAGGTGAGAATGGAGCAATTGCACTTCCAGCCGTTCGGGGCCGGCTTCATCTTCAGAGACGGGCGCGAACTGGTTCCGGGTGAATTCGGTTATCTCACATGGATTGTGGTCGGAGATGGCGACGAGGATTCGTCGGCGATACGGGTTCCGTAGGGCGTCGAACATCACGTTGAGTGACGCCGAGTCGATGTTTTGCGGCATACTGGTGGCTCGTAGTGCGGAACGCTGAGACTCGCTAATGCGTTCCGCGTGACGACCACACGAAGAAAAACGGGTGTATCTGCACGTCCGGCACACCGGTTCAAGCGCCCCTTCATCGTCAGGGACAAACGCACAGTGTGAAACTGTTATTCCGTACAATAACTTGACACCGAGCGTATATAAAAATGGTGTAGACCAAGTGTTCTTATCCATGCTGGAAGCAGGGAACAAGTAAAACATTCATTGTCTGAACCCGGCGATAATGCGCATAAGACCCGGGATTAATCTTGAAGGAAGGTTTATTGAGATTTGTTGTCAACTCGTTCCATGGACGACGAGGATTTCGAAGGGACACAGTCGAACGCCTCGGACCATTTCATGACGGACTCAGGCAGTGACGCAAGCGGCGTACTGGAGCTCAACGAGGTGTTTGCCGCGCTCGGCCATCCACGTCGGCGGTACCTGATGTACACCCTTGTCAACGAAAGTACCGAGGAGACGCTCCCTAAGTTGGCGACCAAGATCGCTGCGTGGGAACAGGACAAGACAGTCAACGAGGTAACGGACGATGAACGCCGCCGCGTCCATGCATCGTTGTATCACTCACACATTCCGAAACTCGCGGACCTCGGCGTTCTCGAATACAAAGAGGCGGATGACATAATCGTGAAGGCACTAAACACCGAACAGGTCCAGGCAGTCCTGAACGGGGCGGGCGCAGAACTCGATAGCCGACAAGAAACGCACGCACAGCAACGAGACCCGGACACGGAGAAAGATGAATAACGGCCCGGGCGACGACTCTCCGTCCTCGAATGGAGACAACCAAGGGCCGAACGGAGATGTACAGCCCGAGGCATACGAGTCCGCCGAGTCCGTCGAGAACGTGGATACCGACCAGTGGGTGCAGGTCCACCAGGAACACTACGACCGTGAATCTGATGGCGAACTTGCGACGGCACTCGCCTTTGCCATTGCGGAGGCGAAGGGCGTCGATCCGCTCAACCACACCGAGATGCCACCACTGTACGAGTTCATCGACGCCCAAGCACTCGAAGAGACATTCTTCGGTCCGTCGGGTGCTGGCACCCGACGGACCGAAGCCGGAGCCATCACGTTCATGTACGACAACCATAAGATCGCGCTCCAGTCAGACGGCTGGATTTCCGTCTACGAACCCGGATAGCTCAAATCGGTGTGGGTCTACGAGACCTATCCTCTATATCTTGCATGGCGTTTCTGATAGATTTCTGAGAAGTAGTCGCCCTGCACGGTAACTGAGTATCCGTACTGACCAGTCAAGATAGTAGCTGAGCCTCCTTCGGATTAAGAACCATTATAGACTCATGAAATGAGCGGAAGCTAGTGAACTCGTCCTGGATCATCTACTAATTACGGCACATCCAGCAATCAAGGCGGTAGCGAGATTCCTGAGTGTAGCACTAAGTTCACAAATCACAATTATACTAAATATGACGACTCCGGCAGATGTCGAACGCTACCGTCGCAATCGCCAAGACGAAATCGACAGTGCGACGGTCTATGCGGCGATGGCTGACGCCGAATCGCAACCACAGGTCGCAGATGTGTACCGGCGGTTGGCCGACACAGAGCGAACCCATGCGGATTTCTGGACCGAGCGGATTCGTGAAGCCGGTTCCGAGCCGGGAGACGCCAATCCATCTCGTAGAGCCAGAGTACTGGCGTGGTTAGCTCGTCATTTCGGACCGGGAATGGTACTTGGCTCGATGCAGGCCGGAGAGGCCATCGGTGGGAGTGACTATGCGACCCAACCAGAAGTCACGGGGACCGGAATGGCAGCCGACGAGCGCTCTCACGACCGTCTCCTGACGGTTATCGCGGAAACGCCCGGAAAGGGGGCACGGGGAGAGGTCCTCGCCCAGCTCGAAGGCCGCCACCGTGCGACCAGCGGCAACGCACTGCGCGCTGCAGTGCTCGGAGCGAACGACGGTCTCGTCTCCAATCTCAGTCTCGTGATGGGCGTCGCTGGTGCGGCGCTGGATTCACCGGCGATTCTAATTACGGGTCTTGCCGGACTCCTCGCTGGATCAGGGTCGATGGCGATGGGCGAGTGGCTTTCCGTCCAGAGCTCACGGGAACTGTATCAACGTCAGATTGGCATCGAGGCTGAAGAACTCGCTGAGGTTCCCGAAGAGGAGGCAGAAGAACTGGCACTCATCTACGAGGCGAAAGGACTCTCGAAAGCTCGCGCCAGAGAGATCGCTGAACAGTTGATCGCCGATGAGGAGATGGCACTTGACACACTCGCCCGTGAGGAGCTGGGCATCAACCCAGAAGAACTAGGGGGCTCAGCATGGGAAGCGGCGGCGACGTCGTTCGTGCTCTTCGCACTCGGAGCCATCGTCCCGGTACTCCCGTACTTCGTATTAACTGGGTCAATCGCCGTCGGCGTGAGTCTCGTGTTGAGTGCAGTCGCGCTGTTCGTCATCGGTGCCAGCATCACGCTTCTCACGGGACGGTCTGTGCTCTTTTCTGGACTGCGTCAGGTCGGGATTGGACTCGCTGCTGCGGTCCTTACCTACGGTGTCGGGAGCCTGATTGGCGTGACACTCGTCGGCTAATGCAGACAGACTGTCGGGTGACCGCTGGGTCGCTGGCCAATAACAAAGTCAATTCGCCACAAGATTCACTATGAACGCGAGAAGGGGCTCGGAAGAATTCACCGCGTTCGTACACCCAGTCCGATGAATCCAATCGAGCGAGGAAAAATCACACTCGACGCCTGGCGGGCCAGAAGAACCACCCGCGCGGAGATAGCAGAACGGCAGCGCCGGCGTCTAGTAGAGATGCTCTCATTTTCCCGGCGACGGTCACGGTTCTACAAGCGACACTACGCCGACGTGCCGGAGGGAACTACCGACCTCACACAGTACCCACCGGTAACGAAGCCGATGCTCATGGAGCACTTCGACGACGTCGTTACGGACACCGCGATTACCAAAGCCGAGGTCGACGCCTTCGTCGCTGACGAGACACAGATCGGCGAGCGCTTCCTCGGCAAGTATCCAGTGTGGACGACGTCTGGGACGACCGGGGAACCGGGGGTATTCGTCCAGGATGAAACAGCATGGACCATTTCAGACGTGCTGGGTGACCGGTGGATCGTGCCCGCAATGGCGAACCGTTCGTCACTCTCCCGCCTCTTCACACAGAATATCCACGTTGCACTCGTCGCAGTTTCGGGCGGTCACTTCGCCGGTGCGGCCGGACTCGAGTTGATGCGTCGAGAATCCGTCCTTGGAGAACGTCGTCTGCGACTCTTTTCGCCGACGAGTCCGATCGACGACCTGACTGCCGAGCTGAACCAGTATCAGCCCGCCATTCTCGAAGGCTACTCGACCGTCCTCGTCGAGTTGGCGCGAGCCCAACGAGACGGTCGTCTCGACATCAGCCCCGCACTCGTGCTCCCCACAGCAGAACCCATCTCTGAGTCACAGAAGCGACTGCTCCGAGACACGTTCGATTGTGTCGTCCGGGAACTCTACGGAGCGACGGAATTCGTCCCGATTGCTGTCGAGTGCGACCACGGAAATCTCCACGCCAACACCGACTGGGTCGTGGTCGAACCGGTCGACGAGGACTATCAGCCGGTCGAACTTGGAACGCCGTCGGACACCGTCCTTATCACGAGCCTCTCGAATCGTGTGCAACCGCTCGTTCGGTACAACCTCGGGGATAGCATCACGATGTACGAAGAGCGGTGTCAATGCGGGAGCGCGTTCCCAATCATAGAGGTCGGCGGACGGCAAGGGGATGTCCTCCAGTTCGAAACCGATGAGGGAGAAGAGGTTCCGATTTTCCCACTCGCACTCGCAACTGTCGTCGAAGACGTTCCGGGAGTCCGTCGAGTTCAGATTATCCGCACGGCCCCTACGACACTGCAGGTCCGCTTCGATGTCGATCCTGATGCGACCGAGGAGGCGGTCTGGAACCAGATAAAGGGGGATCTCCAGTCGTTCCTCGGTAATCACGGGATTACCAGCGTAACCATCGAAGCGGCAGCCGAGCCACCACGACGGGAGAGACGAAGCGGAAAGTTCCGCCACGTCTGGGCAGAATAGCAGAAGTAATCCATCCTTTGCGAGTGGTAGGATGGCTACGTACGCACACAACTGCCACATTCTTACAGCAAGTCAATGAGAACGCGGCGCTATCGCTGGCCACAGACATCGGGTCGGATGAGTTCTACCGAGTTACAGCCGCCAACAACTGGAACTAATGAGCGACGAACGCGCCCGCTGGGACGGATTGTCGTCGTCGGAGACAGCGAGACGGTTGTCACGGGACGGACCGAACGAACTGCCCACCCCTTCACCGCCGTCGATGCCCCGCTTGCTGCTCGCCCAATTCGTTCACTTTTACGCGCTCATGTTGTGGGTGGCAACTGGGTTGGCCGTCATCGGTGACTTGCCGTCGCAGGTGTTGCCATCGTGCTAGTCATCGTTATCAATGGCGTCTTCGCGTTCGCACAGGAGTATCGTGCTGTCCGCGCAGCCGAGCAGCTTCGCGAGTTGCTGCCCGAACGCGTCTACATCTGTCGAGACGGCCGACGGGTAGAGGTGAATGCGACGGTCCAGCACTGCGCCAGGCCGACATCGGCGTGGCGATAGGTGCCGCAGGGACTGACGTCGCTCGGGAAGTCTTGGACCTCGTATTGCTCGACGACCACTTCGCGACTATCGTCACAGCTGTTGAACTCGGGCGGTCGACGTTCTCGAACATACGGAAGTTCCTCACGGACAACGTCGCGGAACTGACTCGGTTCGTCGTGTGGGTACTCTCGGACGGGTAGTTCCCCCCTCGCTATCGGTGTCTTTCAGATTCTCGCTATCGACCTAGTCACAGACCAGTTCCCCTCTCTCGCACTTGCGCTGGAGCCGCCCACCGAACGACAGCGGACACACACCCTCACCGGCCAGCACCTCATCGATGGGGCGCTGCTGCGTCGGGTGTTTTTCGTCCTTGGACCGACGATATCAGTGGTCACACTGGTCGCGTTTTCCGCGTCACTGCTATCGGGCGGTTGGCAGTTCGGTGACCCCGCCACAGGGACGACGATGCTTGCGGCATCGGGGGCCGCGTGGGCGACCATCGTCCTCGGGCAGATGGCCAACGCCTTCGCCGTCCGTAGCCCGACCCAGTGGCCTGGCGCGCTCGGGTGGACCTCGAACCCGTATCTTCCGTGGGCCGTCGCTTCTGGACTCGTTTTCCTGGTCGTCTTGCTGTACGTACCGTGGCTCGCGCAGTTGCTCGGGCAAGCGCCCCCATCAGCAATCGGCTGGGCAGTCGCGGTAGCCGTAGTGCCAGCGGTGTTCGGGATGGATATGATTTACAAGCGATGGCGGGCCGAGTGACAGTCTCGGTCGGTAGGGGGACCTCGTCGCCGACAGCGGGACACTGAATCAACCACATTGCTTATCCAGAAGATTGGCTCAACACTCGCTGATATACGTGATTTCGATAGGTTCATGCGACACGTCACACGCTTTTTCGACAGATGCGCCAGCACAGTTGTAGCCACGCGTCCACGAATTCGCTGAACCAGCTACCGATGGAGGACCGGTGAGTCGATGGCCTCAGTACTACTCGTTCTGGCAATTGCACTGTTGGCGGCACTGTTCATGTCGTTCACCGTCGGTGCAAACAGTAACTCGGCACCAGTCGCACCCGCTGTTGGGGCCAACGCGCTCTCTGTGCTCCGAGCAGCTTTGCTCGTCGGGATTGTGGCTGGGCTCGGTGCGATACTCCAAGGTGGCAGTATCTCAGAAACCATCGGCAAAGACCTCATCACGGGCGTCGCGATTACCCCGCTGGCCGCAGCGGCAGCGCTGTTGACCGCTGCGACCCTCATCACTATCGGGAACACGTATGGCTATCCCATCCCTTCGGCGTTCACCGTTACGGGGGCGATGATCGGGGCCGGCATCGCTCTTGGTGGTGGTTTCGCTGTCCACGAGTACGCCGTCATTCTCGGGTTCTGGTTCGCGATTCCACTGGTCGAGGGCGTTCTCGCGTACGGGATTGCCCGTGGCCTCCGAAGCGATGCTATCCCCGAAACTGTCGGTATCCCGCTCCTCGGAGGGACAGTCGGCTATGCGTTGGCCAACATCCAACTCACTATCATTCCGACTGCGAGCGGCGCACAGGGCTCTGTCGCTCGCTATCTCGCCACCACGTACCAGTTCCTTCCAACAGTCGTCGGCGGCGCGTACACGCTCGGCATGGTTGTCGTGAGTGTGTGTAGCGGGCTCGTTGCACTCGTCGGGACACGGGCGTTGCTCCACCGCGACGAGACCGCCGGTATCAATCAGTTCCTCGTCGTACTGGGACTCATCGTCGTGTTCACGAGTGGTGGCACACAGGTCGGTCTGGCAACCGGCCCGCTGAGGCCGTGTTCGAGACAGACCTCCAGCTCCCGTCGATCTACTTGCTCGCACTCGGTGGCGGCGGGATTCTCCTCGGCGCCTGGATAAGAGGCCCGCGACTCGTCCAGGCAGTCTCGAACGAATATGCCTCGCTGGGGCCGAGACGGTCGATTGCCGCGCTGATTCCCGCCTTTCTGGTCGCGCAACTGGCTATCGTACTGGGAATCCCGATATCGTTTAACAAGGTGATGATCGCAAGTATCGTCGGCAGTGGACTCGCCGCGAGTTCGACTGGCGGGAGCGGCGTCTCGGGACGAAAAGTCGGTATCACTATCGGGTCGTGGGTCGGGTCAATGCTGGGCGCGGGCATCATCAGCTATGGTCTCTATCACCTCTTGAGCGCAGTCCCAGGTGTAGGATAATTACGTGACAATCAGGTCAATAATCTCTTCCTCCGCGGCCTGCGTTTTCATCCCCTCCCACGTCTGGAACTCGGTCGTGTCGTCGATATACTCGTTGAGTTGCTCACGCGAGAGATCCTGTACATCGCCGATGCTATCGAGATTCCACGGGCTCTGCGTGCAGAACGCCTCGAATGAGTTGAACTCGGTGTGCTCTCGCATAAACTGCTGCGAAAAGAACGTCTCAGACTGGATCCGAGTGCCAGCTTGCAGTTCACCGATTCGGTCAAGTGCGTCCCCGACTTTCTCTTCGAGGTCCTCAAGCCCGGCGACCTGAAGATCCATAGCTAAGATGAACTCTGGACGCGGGTAAAAGCCACGGCTAGCGATATCGGACCGTCTGTCAGGAACTGCAAATTACGGTCGCTCTTCGTGGGTAGCGTAGCCAATGCAACGACCAAGGATGGCGGCCGAACCTACTGGAGAGGACGGTGAAGGCGATCTATTTCAGATCGGTTTCGCCCAGGAGTGGCCGCACTCTGAACACTCGAAATTGTGGAAGGCATCGCCGTCTCTGACCTCCGTCGAAATCGCAGTGGCCAAATTATATCCACACTCCGGGCAGCGGCTATGTGGCACTTTCTGAAATAATACCTGAGATTTGATAGTTCTTTCCTGATACTGTGGGAGGATTCTCGTTCAAGCTCATCTACGCCACTGTGACTTCGTAAACAGGACCAGTACCGGGATGATTTCAAGGCGTCCGACCCACATGAAAAACACCATGAGGAGTTTCGAGACCCTCGGAAACGCGTTGAAGTTGTACATCGGCCCGACGATTCCGACGCCGGGACCGACGTTCCCCAAGGTGGCCGCGACAGCGCTCGTCGCCTCGAACGCGGACAGCTCAGCACCTCGGACATCAATGAGAAGGACGACCAGTGTGCCAAGCGCAAAGATGACCAGATAGAGCATCGTGAAGGCGTAGATGCCTCGAATAGCGTTCTCATCCACGACCACGTCACCTAATCGAATCGGCTGGACGGCTCGCGGATGCGCACTGGTGAACAGCTCCCGTCTGAGCGTTTTCAAAATCACGATCCATCGAACGACTTTGATACTCCCCCCTGTGCTCCCGGCGGAACCGCCGATGAACATCCCGAATAGCAACACGAATTGCGCGTGTTCTCCCCAGAGATTGAAGTCGATGCTGGCGTACCCTGTCGTGGTTACGATGGACGCAATCTGAAACGTCGCGTGCCGAAGCGATGGTTCAACCGCGTTTGCGAGTGTGTTGAGGCCGGGTGTCGTATACAGCAGCCCCGCCACGAGCGCCGACAGGACACCGATGGCACCCAGATAGCCCTTCAGTTCCACATCCTCCCAGACGGTCCGAAAGTTCCGGTTCCAGAGATGCCAGAAGAGGGCGAAATTCATTCCGGCGGCGATCATGAACGGGATGATGAACCACTGGACAATCGCTGAGAAGGCTTCGATAGAGCGCGCTTCTGGTGAGAAGCCACCGGTCGGCATCGTGGTGAAGCCGTGTGCAACAGCGTTGTAGAGCGTCATCTCCGGTGCCAGTCCCACCAGATGGAAGCCAAACAGGCCGAGAATCTCGATAACGGTGAGTCCGATGTACAGTCCCCAGAGTGCTCGAGCCGTCTCTGCAATACGCGGTGTGAGTTTCTCGAGGCCCGGTCCCGGCGCTTCCGCGTCCATGAGCTGCGCACCGCCGACGGAGAGTTCGGGCAAGATTGCGACCGCCAGGACGACGATACCCATCCCACCCAGCCACTGGGTCTCTTGGCGCCACATCATCAGCGCTCGTGAGTGATTCTCAAAGGATATCGACCCCATGACTGTCGACCCAGTCGTGGTGAACCCGCTCATCGTCTCGAACAGGGCGTTCACTGGATAGCGAAGCGTCGACGTCGCTCCGTAGTCCGTGAGCACCCCCTCGAGTACGAACGGGACCGCACCGACGACGCTGACCAGTAGCCAGGTCAGGGCGACCATCAAGAAGCCTTCCCGAACGCCGAGGGCGCCTGCAGCATCCTCGTGAGCCTGTTCGAGTGCCCAGCCAACAGTGATGGCAAGCGCCAGACTCGCCAAGAAGGTCGTAAACCCACGGCCGTAGTACAGCGCCAGAAGCAGCGGGAACAACATCGGCACCGCTAGCCACTTGATAATGCGCCCGGTGAGACTAACACTCGCTCGCCAGTCTGTGTATGCAGTAGTCATCGGATATCTCGATAGATAGTAGTAGCAGTTACAGGTGCTGACGAACGGCTGGCAGCAGTTTTCGATATCCGAGCATGTAGATGCCGACGTACAAGAGCAAGAGCCCCATCCCGAACTCCCAGATAGCAAACGTCGAAACGTCTGCGGAAAGATCAGCGAGCGCCGCCTGTTCGAGCAGCGCGCCACCAACTGTGAGCACGGGAGCCAATATGAGCGAAACCAACAGTTCAGGAACGACGACAACCGACTCTGATGCGGTCATGGTATATTTGAGTTACTCTGGCCTGGGTGTATCTTTTTCGGTCCAATGGAAAAAGCGTATAATGGCCGCTCGCAACAGATATCGTATGAGCCAGTCGAAACAGCGGGACTATCCGCGCCTCGCAAAGCGTGGGTTCCTCCTCGGTTTGGGATTGTTCCTGGTGGGTGCAGGCGGCGCCATCGGCGGAACGGCGCTATTTGGCACACTTCCAGCGTGGAGTAACACACTGTTTACCGATATGGAGCTACTCGGCATCGTCCTAGGTCTGTTCTCGCCGCTCATCTTCGGAATCGTCATGCCCCTCGTCGAGTGACAACCACTAAGTGCCTGTCACGCGAAGCACTGAACGCGGCAAGTTGATACGCCGCCGACCGCGAGAGCGGTTCTGAGAGACAGAGTCAGGACATGCTCGTGTCCACTGTCGCGTGTGAGTTCTGTCTCTCAGCCATCGTCCACCACTTTTCACGCCCCCACTACCGGACAGCACCAGTGTTCACGGCCGGTGGACGATAGCGAGGTCACAGTCTATCTCCTGGATACACTCGTGAGTCGGTGGCGAGAGCAGTCGAGATGCGGCGTGTCGGTCAGTACTGGCCCCCATGATCGCGAGGTCGTAATTCCCGGCGTACCGCTCTAAACTCTTCGACGGGCTCGTGGGCAACTCTGGTCTCGATGGGGTCTGCAAACGGCTCTGCGAGCGTTTCGAGCGTGATCTCTGCACGCCGATGTCGGCCTCGGGTAGAAATGCACGTACAGAGACTGATGGCGCCACGAGCATTACAGAGCCGCTGTGCGAAATCAAGCATCGTGTTGGCGACCGGCCCAGCAGACCGAACCATGACTAGAATCTCCTGCCAGTCAGTCGTCCCGTTGCCGGAGCGAAAGGTGATGACATCAACCGACCCGGACAACAGATGCCTGACGAACGATGTCGGTTCGCCCTCGTCGGTTTCGTACGGCGCCACCACGAGGTCGCAGTTCTCGTCACTGGCTGTCTGGAGCACGGTTTCCCCGGCGGAGTCCGATGCCACAGCGACGACGAACTCACAGGGCACGTCGACGACGGCCGTGATAGACGATTGCAACTGTTCGAGCCGTTCTAGCGATTGTTCCGTGATTAGTTCCTCTGCGGACGCGTCCGGTCTGTCTCCAGGCGACGTCGATTCATCTGCTGGATCGGTAGCGAGGTTCGCTTCGACCTGTTCGATGGTGGCTGGTTCGACGGTGTCCATCAACACGACCTTCCCTGCATCGTGGGCCGCAGCGATACGGCCTGCGAAGAGTGCGAGGGTGGTCGGCTGTGTATCGCGTACCGGGACCAGTATCTGGTCGTCCCCGTTCGTCGATTGGAACAGATACCGGGCCCGTTCGCGATAGAGGTGCCGCCGCCAGATGATGAAGGTTCCCGCAATCAGGACGCTCGCAACGGTGACACCTGCCACGTAGCGGAGTTGGGCCGACCCAGTCACGAGGACGAGGAGCGCGGAGGAGTACGCGGTGGGTAGTTCGATTTCGAACATCCAGGTCACCAGACTGGTGAGAAAGATACCGAGCGCGGCCGCCCCGGCGTGGACCTGGAACTGGGCCGGGGGGACGGTGTACCAGAACTGGGCCGTCAGTTCCAGTGCCACCCACCCGCTGAGCGCGCCTGCAGTCATCCCGCCGACGAAGCGTCGTGGGTCGGCGTACCGGCTTCCGGGATCGGCAAACAGTGTGTACGTCCCCGACGCTAACGGCGGATAGACGAGAAACGAGACGATTGGCGATATGTTGGATAGCCACGTCACGAGCGCGATGAGGAGTGGGACGATGACGAGTACCGAAAGGTGGAGCAGATTCTGCGTGTTTTCGAGCCAGCGCCGTAACGCTCGCATATGTCGGCGCTTCTGCCGTCGCAGCCGACGGTGAACGGTCTGCAAGCTGTCCCGCAGGTACTCTCGCATGATTCGTAACTACTCGTTGGCCAGTATCCGGTCTATGTGTTTCGGCTCATACTGGTCGCCGTGCGCTCGTAACGATATTTGCCACCCGGGGGGACAAAGGACGTTAGTTCGTTACAGCCACCAGTAACAGGCGTGTTCGAGAAAGCGAAAGCTTAGTCAATGCCCTTCCAGAACGCCTAGAGGATGACAGACAGCACTGCCGGCACAGAGACATCAGTCTCGGCGGAGTCGTCCGGCGACGTCGAGACGGAACTGTCGAGAGACATGAGCCTATTCGATATCACGTTCATCGGCGTCGGAGCGATGATTGGGGCAGGCGTGTTCGCCCTGACAGGCTTTGCCGCCGGGCTGGCCGGCCCGGCGCTGACAGTCGCCTTCTTACTCAACGGCTTCGTCGCGCTGTTCACTGCCGTCTCCTACGCCGAGTTGGGGGCTGCTTTCCCTGAGGCTGGTGGCGGTTACCTCTGGGTCAAAGAGGCACTGGTCGACCCGAATGGGTTCTACGCAGGGTGGATGAGCTGGTTCGCTCACGCGGTGGCCTGTTCGCTATACGCCGTCACGTTCGGCGTCTTCCTGACCGAATTCATCGTCTACGGAACCGGTCTGACCCACGAGTTCGTCCTCTTTGGCTTCCTCACACCGGGGCTGTTGGAGAAGGTACTTGCCGTTGGAATGGTCGCGCTATTCGCGTTCATCAACTACCGCGGCGCCGAGGAGACCGGGAAGGCAGGCGTCGTCGTGACTGGGATCAAGGTCAGTATTCTCGCGGTGTTCGTCGCCTTCGGTCTCCTCGCGACGGTCAACACCCCCCAGTGGCCCCAGAAGTTCGTCGGGAGCCCCGGCTTCGCCCCCAACGGTGCTATCGGTATCATCGGCGCGATGGGATTCACCTACATCGCCTTCGAGGGGTACGAAATCATCGTCCAGTCCGGCGAAGAGGTCGTGGATCCGGGTGAGAACGTTCCCAAGGCGGTCTTCTACTCCCTCGCCATCGTCGTCCCGATATACATTCTCGTCGCCTTCGCCGCGCTGGGTGGTATCGAAGTAGTGCCAGAATTGGCCGAGCGGGCCGGTGTCGCCGCCGACGCGCCGACGTGGCGACTGCTTGGCAACCTCGGCGAACTCGGTATCATCGAGGCCGCCGGACAGTTCGTCCCCTACGGCGTCCCGCTGTTGCTCGTCGCGGGGTTGACGGCGACGATGAGCGCGCTGAACGCGACGGTCTATTCGTCCTCCAGAGTCTCCTTCGCCATGGGGCGGGACCGCGCGCTCCCTGAAGCGTTCTCACAGATTCATGAGGACAAACGGACGCCCCATATCGCCATCTTCCTATCGGCAGTGCTCATCGCCGCTATGGCGGTCACGCTGCCTATCGAGGCCGTCGCAGCGTCGGCTGATATCATGTTCATTCTACTGTTCGTGCAGGTCAACTGGACGGTCATCAAGATGCGGAAGACGCACCCGGACTTACCACGGACGTACGAAGTGCCCTACATGCCGTGGCCCCCGCTCATCGGTATTGTCCTCCAGTTCCTATTGACACCGTTCCTCCTGTCGGCACTCGGTCTCAAGGTTGGTCTCGGGCCGGATTCACACGGATTCATCGCACTGGTGACAACTGTCCTATGGATGGGACTCGGACTCGTCGTCTATTACGGCTACTCCCAGCAGAAGGAGAAAGAAAAACTCGAAGAAGAGACGCCGACTGTCGTTGCGGAACAAGCCCCGGCACCGGAACGAACGACTCGAGAGGAGCGGTTACTCGTCCCCATCGCGAATCCGGAGAGTGTCGACCAGCTGATGGGGACTGCGTTCGACGTTGCTGCGGACCGCAACGCAGAAATCGAAGTGATGAGCGTCGTCACGGTCCCACAGCAGACTCCGCTATCGGAGGGGCGCAAGTTCGTCTCCGAGGAACGGGCCGTATTAGATTCGGCGCTGGAGTTCGCGGAGAACGAATACCCCGATGTCCCGGTCAGCGGGACGATACGCATCGGCCACGAGGTCGCACCGGCCATCCTGAATACTGTAGAACAGAACGACATCGACGTGGTGTTGATGGGGTGGCGCGGACAAGGTCGCCGACGGGACGTTGCCCTTGGGAGCAACGTGGACCGAGTAGTGACCCAGGCAGGCTGTGACGTCCTCGTCCAGCGCATCGGGGACCAGCCTGCTGTCGACGACATACTGGTCCCGACCGCAGGCGGACCGCACGCCGAGTTCGCCGCGGAGGTTGCCAGAGCGCTGGCACGGGCCAACGACGCCCGAGTCGAGATATTGACTGTCGCCGACCCCGGCGAGCCAGCCGATGCCAGCGAGGGTTTGCTTGAAATGACGGCTTCGGTTCTCGAAGACATCGAAACTACCCGCACACGCATCGAGAGCGACGACATCGCCGGAACAATCGTCGAGGAATCGGCTGGTGTCGACGTGACTGTCATCGGCGCATCCCGTGAGAGTCTGCTCCAGCAGTTAGTCGTCGGAGCGATTCCCGAAGCCGTCGGCCGACGGGCCCAGAGTACGGTCATCATGGCCAAGCGGGACCTCGGTATCACATCGTTCCTGACGCGGTGGCTTCGCGGGTCCCGCCGATAGCGCATCGGAGATTTCCCTTCCCGCAGATTTATGCGGGTGTGCACGAGAGTTGCAAACGAGATGGACAGACGGCAGTTCGTCCAGACAGCCGGAGGTACAGCGACTGCTCTGAGCACACTCGGCGTGTCCGGAACCGCAGCGGCCCAGGAGGAGGGCGGCGGTGAGGGTGACGGCGGTGGCGGAACCACAGTCCCGGACTACGGCGACTGGTTCAGCGATGTCGACAACTTCAGCGACCCCACCAGTACCGTCGACGCGACGGGACAGGACTCGGCGACGGTCGAAGTCGGTGTGCAGGCCAACGGCGGCGCGTTTGGCTTTGGCCCACCAGCGATACACGTCGATACAGGCACGACAGTCCAGTTCGAGTGGACCGGACAAGGCGGTGGGCACAACGTCGTCTCGGATGGAGGCGGCACCCTGGATTCGGGCTCACCGACAGGGAGCAGTGGAGTCAACTACGAATACACGTTCGAAGAGGCAGGGATATACAAGTACTACTGTGATCCCCACAAGGGGCTCGGAATGAAAGGCGCGGTCGTCGTCGGTGAAGAGTATCCGACGACGACTGTCGGTGGCGGCGGTCCAGTCGAAGTCGACCCTCATCAGGCCGGCGTCCCGTTGCAGCCACACTTCATCGGGTTCGGTGCCGGCTTGGCGGTGATTCTCCCACTGATATTCGCCTTCTTCCAGCTCAAGTACGCCGAATCACCGCACACCAGCGGCGGCAACGACTGATTCGGATTCATTCCTCTTCGGCGTACAGACCCATGAACTCCCAGTGAAAGTGTGTCTCACCGTTGGGTCGTTTCTCGCGTCGTACCTCGTAGACGTACGGGCCATGCGGACAGTCTGCACAGCCATCGGTACAGGGCTGCCGTTTTATGACGGTGAACCGGTCACCGTCGCCGTGGACCTCGACGATCTCTTCACCCGGTAGCGGCTCAATCTGCTCGGTCGGCTTATGATGGTACTGTAATAGCTCCTGTGCGTACATCACACTCTCCCGGAGGTCGTGAACAGAAGCGTCCTGTAGGTCAGCCGTGAGATGGTCGGGGAGGTCAGCCGGCGGTCTTGGGAGGTTATTCTCTCTATCCATGCAGACAAACACGCGCTCCATGATACTATAACTCCCGAAACGAGAACATGTTAACAGAGGCTTAGGTGTTGTTTTGGGTCGCGTCTTTAGGGGCTACCCACATGAAACGACAGAGAAATCGTGTGGCGCTGAGAGAGGCAGGCCTAATTGGTCGACTGCTACGATTCGGGCTGAATATAGGGGATTTTCTCCTCTATCACACGTCGTTCGAAGTAGAGCGCTTCTACTGCTAGAATTGCCACAGCTATTAGCAGTACCGCGTAGAATGTCCCACGCTCAGCTACGTACAGGTGATAGAACATGAGTATGAAGAACCCGATAGTACCGACGACACCAACAGCGGGGGGAACTGGGTGTATCTGATCCGAGTCCCGACGAGAGAATGCCAGTGCACTCATCGAACCGAAAACGACGATGAAAGCAAGCGATGCAAACGAGGTTATCGCTTCGAGGCTCCCGTAAATCGTGAACACGACCGTCACGAGACCGAGCAAAAGCAACGTACGGCTCGGCACACCGCTCACGCTCGAATCACCGACGCGATCCGGCAGGAGGTCGTCCGATAGCATCCCCTTCGCGAAGTACCCCGCAGAGAAGAGGGTCGCGTTGATCGCTGACCCAGTTGAGAAGAGCGCGGAGACGGACAACACCACGCCGCCAACAGCGGCCAGTCCGACCACGCCGGCGATAGTCGACGCGGCTTCGGTCAGGGCCGTATGGGGATGGGCCTGCAGTGCCAGCGGGGCAAGCGCGAACGTCGCGACCGCGACGACGACGTAGATGAACACGGCGACAGGGATTGCGATGTAGATGGCCGTCGGAATCTGGTCGAGGGGGTCGTCCATACTCTCCTGATCGTAGAAGAGCAACTGCCATCCCTGAAAGGCGACAAAGGAGATCGCCGCCGCCATAATCGGGCTCACTGTGGTGAACTGGTCGGTCCCGAACTGCACCGGCTCGGTCGAGATAGTGACGGCATAGAGGACGCCACCGATGCCGAGAGCGACCAAGATGACGACTTTGACACTGACGAGTACGTTCTCCGTAGAGCCAGTGGCACGTGTACCGAGCAGATTCAACCCGACGAAACCCGCGACAGCAAGGGCCGAGATAATCGGTCGAAGCGGCAGGCCAGCCACTGCGGCCGGAACGAGGGGGAGTGCCACTGCGAACTCCCCGAAGGCGAACGCATACATCGCCATCGACCCGATGTATCCGACCAGTAACGTCCAGCCGACCATCCCGGCGATGTCCGAGTTTCCGGTAAACGACTGGACGAACGTCACTGAGCCACCGCCCTGTCCGTCTTGGTCTGCAACGAGTTCGTTGAGGCCGATATACGAGTAGGCCGCGGACAGCGCGACAATCCCGGCGAGAACGAACGCAAACCACGTCGCTGCGCCCGTAATCTGTGTCACGACGCCCAGGACGGCGTAGATACCGCCACCGATCATGCCACCGAGTGCTATCGAGATAGCCTCGGTGAGGCTAAAGCCTCCGTCACTCATGCAGCGTCATCTTCTCGTTCGAGTCGGGTATATCTGTTCAACAGGTAGGTGGGCCAGCCCGACATTACCCGAACAGCTGGCGCATCATGGGGTGCATCTCCATGAGCTGCTCTTCGGCTATCTCCTCGTACAGTTTGTACGTGATGGAGACCGTCAGCAGCAGGCCCGTCCCTCCGACGCCGCCGATGGTACCGAGCATATTCGCGAGTACGGCAAGGACACCAACTGCGCTCCGCCCAGCACGGTGACCTGTGGGATGTATCGTTCAAGGACCTTCTCGATGACACCGACGTTCTGACGGAAGCCGGGAATCTGCATCCCCGAATTGTGAATCTGCTGTGCCGTCGACGCGGGACCCATGTCGGCCGTCTCGACCCAGAAGACGGCGAAGATAGCGCCACCGACAATCATAAACGTGAGGTCGATACCCATCCGAAGCAGCACTTTCCAGACGGGTTGGGTCACGCCACCGATGAACCACATCCAGTCTCGGGGGACTGGATAGGTGCGAGATAGTAGAACAGCCCGCTGACCGGCTGCCCGTTCGCGTAGACGCCCAGCCACGCGGGCATACTTGTCAACTGCGCTCGTAAGATGCGCCCGAGGAACTGGATATTGGCCTGTATCGCGCGGACAAATATCATCGGCAAAACGCTGGCGTAGATGAGTTTCACCGGAAATCTCCCACGCGCACCCTTGACCCGTGCGTTGGAAAGCGGGATTTCGACGCGTACGGACTCAGCGTAGACGACGACGGCGAATATGAGGAGCGTCGTGAACAGTTGGAGCAACTGGCCTTGTGTGAACAGGAGCACCTGGAGTCCATCGGGGCTGAACACAGAGCCGATGGGGATCTCGCCTGTCGCCATCTGAATCCATGTGGGAATGATGCCGAGTTGCTGACCACCGATAGCCGGATGTGTGAGAAGTCCGCCGACGAGACGCTGGCTGATACCAGCGACGATGAACAGGCCGATACCGGAGCCAACGCCCCACTTGGAGATGACCTCGTCCATGAAGAGGATGAGGACGCCGCCGGCGAACATCTGTGCGAAGATTAGCCACTGGACGGTGAACGTCCCGACGCCAAGGGACTGGGCCACTTGCGTATCCACCGGTAGGAAGTTCCCGGCAAAGACCATCGGCAAGCCGGTGAAGCAAATCATCACCAGCACCAGCAACTTCTGCAGGCCCTGGTAGAGAATCTGGTCGCGCGGGTCGTTCTGCGTATCGAGACCGAGGAGATTCGCGCCACCGAGCAGCTGCAAGACGATGCTCGCAGTGACGATGGGACCGATACCGAGTTGCAGCACCGATCCCTGACCGGACGCGAGAATCGAGCTAAAGCGGCCGAACACGGCCTGGTCACGGGTGATATCGAGCCCGAACAACATCACGTTCGTCAGGAAGAAATAGAGGACGAGTACGCCGGCCGTCCAGGCGAGTTTCCGCTTGAAAGGTATGTGTCGCTCCGGCTTGCGGACGGCTGGCATCCGGACCAAGACGGGTTCCGCGACATCTTTCCAGCTCATCGCTGTCCTCCAGCTAACGGCCAGGAGACGATACCAAACTCACAGCTGTACCGGCGGCGAGCAGTATGGGTCATGCTTGTGGTTTCCTCCACGCCGGGGTGGGCACAGACAGCGCTCCCCAGTGGCGCGTTCGTATCGCTGCCGATGACCACGACTGACGTGTTGGTTGTAGCCAACTCTGGCGTGGGCTTTCAAATGTCTACTGGTTCAGGGAAGTCCGGGTTCGCCGTTGCATCTACCGTTTCGAGGCGACGGCGTCGACCTGCCCGATCAAACACCGCGATTGAATCCTCGTCCCATGGTGGCACTGCCACGAAGACGACTTCGTGTAAGTCGTCACGCTTGGTCACCTCTAGAGCTGAGCGGGGGTGGGAGAGAAATCGTCCTTGTGTGCGCTGCGGTGGGGTTTCCAGGTCTATACCGAAAACGGAGCTCACCGAGTTCGGCTGTTCGGGGAGATAGAGATCTGAAAACACTGGGGTCTGATCATGAACATCATCACAGGATGTGAGTTCGCCAGCGGGTGTGACCGCGAGACCGAATGAGACCCTGTCCGGTTCTGCCTCAGCGGCAAATGAAAGGAGTGTCTCCTGTAGCGGTTCGGTAATGTACACCGTTGCGTGAGCTCGGGTAGAAGGGGTGTCACGGTCTCCCGGTGTGAGGACCGATTCACCGAGCAGCGCGACACTGCCAGTAAGCACGCCGATGATCTCCAAGTTCTTATCAGTATACAGCCCCCATCCAGAGACACCGAACCTTGGGTGCGTGTCTGCCAGTGCACCCACTGCGCCCAGAATTAGGAGGGTAATTCCGATGGTGAATACGACAAGCGATACCGGTGACTGGAGACGCTGGCGTAGCGGAGTCATCCACTCATCACCGCGTCGGCGTCTCGCTAATCAGTTTCGCCTTCGTGCTATCGAGCATTTTTGACAATCACTTAGCCCCTGTTAATTGGACGGTGAGTGGGACAACTGAATATCGAGCGCCTTCTGAATGATCTGACGCGCTACCATCGAACAGAGAAAGTACCAGACAATCCAGGTCGTCATAGGTCCGAGCAGCGGCTCTTGCCAACCGACCGCACCGGCGATGGGAACGACCAGCCCGGTCTCATTGGGGCCGAGGTGACCACCGCGGACCTTCCACCTGAGCCAGAGGAACACCGGGATAGTAAGGAGCATTATCCAGACCATCGGCCGGAATTGCAGTTTGAACATCCCGAGTTGGTCACCGACAGCTTCCATCTGTTCTGCTTGGATGTCTTCGACCACATCGTCGTCTCCGCGTTCCTTGGCAGCTTCCTTGCGTTCTTTCAATTCGGTTATCCGCTCCTGATACGCCCGCATTGTCTCGGTGTCTTGCAGCCGAGCCTGCAACATGGTCGAATACAGTCCGGTAACGACTGAGAGTACGATGACGACGGCGAAGAACGGCAGTGCGTCAGTGACTGGCGCGAGAAGTAGATCGTCGAACGACGCGATCATATCTCTGATGCCAGTGTTCCAGTAGCCGGCAAAGAGAAAGAGGGTCGCCAGTCCGGCCGCTTTGTCGTACCACGCCCACGGTTCGACATCTATGTCATTCGCCTCCGCAGTTGCCTCGGCCGATTCAGTCTGTCGGAGTATCTCCCCTACCCTGTCGGGATTAGCGACGCTGAATCCAGCACCGTCACTGACGAGGAGCCCGTCCCGGATGAGACGCCCCCATTCTTCACTGGACAGCGTATCGCTTACGTCCCGCCATTGTAGTGATTCGCTTCCGTCGTCACTGCGCTCGAACACCGTCGTGATAGCTTCACGCATCGCTGGGTCCTCGAGCACTGAGGCTACCCGTTGGTCTGGCATTCGCGTACCTGAATCTACGAGTAAGTCGTTATCAACCCTTCCGTTTTGCCGTCGCCACTCGGGAGCGGCTACGCCACCCGCTTTGTACGGACTGCTAACAATGGCTTTGTGGTTGTCACTGTACGCCAGACCTGGAGCTACTCCAGCAGCGTCTGTGCATTCAGATGTCGATATCGAGCACTTCCTCGGTCTGACAGTCCGGGCACGTGAGCTGGTACTGAATGTGTCCAGACCGGTGGTCCGTCTCGACGTGCGTCCGCCAATCACTGTGGAGGACTGTGTCGTGGAACCCACAGTTGCTACACGTCTGCTCTTTGTGCAGGAGACTCTGCGTGAACGCATCGACGCCCCGCTGGTGGGCCTCGGTAAACTTGCTCATCGCGTTTGCTGGGTAGAGCGACTGAAAATATAAATCTGGCGAGAACGTGTTACACGGTATCACGAGTCGAGAAGGCCACACAATGGGCCAACGTTACGCCTTGGGTTCGGCCCGATGAGAGACAACATCCCAATCCGAGGGAGAGAGTTCGTTCGCCTCGAAACCGTCGTGTTCCGGATAGGCGGTCAAGACGAGATACGTCACCCGGCCGGCGGTATACTCGACGAACGTGGCGATGTTGTCGCTGGCGAGACTTCCCAACCCATCAAGGAGTAACACCGGAACGCGCTCACCCACGTCGTAGGCCTCGTGACCGGCCAGTGCGACGACGAACCCCAACAACTCCCGTTCGCCCTCACTGAGGGCATCGAGCGTCGTCTCGCGCCCGTCGCGAGCGACGACGAGGTCGAACGTGCTGGTCAGGCGAGCCATCTCGAAGCCGGTATCGAATCGCTCGAACAGCTCTCCGAGCGCCGCCGAGAACGACTCCCGGAGTTCGCGTTTGACCTCGTCTTTGCGGTTTCGGAGTGCAGCTATTTCATCTGTGAGGTCGTCGTACTCCTCACTGAGCATCTGGCGTTGTTCGGCACGGGACTCGGCGTCGGCGAGTTCCTCACGTGCGTCTTCGAGTTCGGCTTCGGTGTATTTGATATCGCTCTCGATATCGGTGAGTCGGTCAGTTTCCGTCTCCACGGAGTCCGCAACGTCGTCGATGCGAGCCTCTAGGTCGGCCAACCGGTCACGGGCCCCAGCGAGGTCGTCGGTTTTCTCGGCGAGCGACGCTTCCAACTCGCCGATACGGTCGGTCAGGTCCGTTTCCCGTCGGCGAGCCGTGCGGACCTCGTCACGGCGAGTTTCGAGTTCTTCGACCCGCGTCTGGTATTCGGATTCCTCCTGTCGTAGCTCCGTGATTCGTGCGTCGAGTGCGTCGAGCTTATCTGTTATTTCGTCACGCTCTGTTTCCGTTCCACAGACCCAACATTCGACGCTGTCACCGAGGAGATCCCGAGACACGTCGGTCAGTAACTCGGTTCGGTCAGCGTCGAGTACCCGCTTGTTGGCCTCGAAGACGCCCTGTAACAGCTCTCGGTCCCGTTCGAGTGCGTGGAGTCGGTCGCGGACGCGCGCTAACTCCGACTCGATATCACCCGCGTCCGGCACGGTGTGCTCGGAGAGTTCCGTGCGGTTCTCGGCGAGTCGGTCTTCGACGCGCTCGACAGTCTGCTCCAGCCGGTCGATGCGTCGCTGCACGCGTTCCCGCTCGGCACGGAGGTCGCTCAGTTCCGCCCGGGTATCGGTGTCGCTGGTCTCGGCATCGAGCGACGCCCGTTCAGTTCGCAGCTCTTCCAGGTCGGCTTCGAGGTCAGTCACTCGTTCCTGCAGTTTCGGCAACCGCTCCGCCGCATCGTCTGCCCGTTCGAGTTCGCGTTCGACCTGCTCCCGTTCGGATTGCAGGTCGGCTATCTGGCTGTCGATATCCTCGAAATCCAGTGGCTTCGTGAGCAGCGGCTCCAGCGGTTCGTCGTCCCGAACTGCCTTTCGAACAGCGTTGTTCTCGTCGAGGAACGCAAAGAGGTCAGCACAGATGCGGTCGTATTCGGACGAGAGATACGGGTTCCCGCGGCGGCGAACCGCCGTGCCATCCCGTTCGAGTCGCACTTCGAACGTGTCGTCGTCAGTATCGAGTTCGACCAGGCCGTGGTCGGCACCTTCGGTAAGGGGGGTCTCGGTCCCCAACGCAGTTTTGATGCCGCGCAGAAAACTCGACTTGCCCTGCCAGTTGCTCGCTCGGACGGCGTTGACGCCGGGTTCGATAGCTTCGTCTGCGGTACGAATCCCGGCGATGTTCTCGACTGTGAGTTGCCACGTCATGTTCACAGTGCCGGCAAGAGGAGTGTCTCCATGAGGAACGGCCCATCGAGCAAGAGGCCCTGAGCTGCTTCAGCCGCACCATAGGGCGTAATAACCGCCGAGAGCGTATTCTTCCAGCTCTCGACAGTGCCGTCCTCCTCTTCGAGCGAGACATGCTGTTCACAGACGTACCCGCGTTCGACCGCCTCGTCGAACGGGACCCGGACCGAGCAGTCCGAACAGCCGAGCTTGACCTGAACGTCCACTTCAGCTGCTTCGGCATCGACGAGTCGTTCTTTTGAGGCGAGCGAGGAGAGGACAGACTGTGCCTTCTCTTCGGTTCGCTGTCGGGCGACTTCTACGGTATTCGCCTCCCAGTCTGTCTTCGCCTCGCCAGTGTCTTTCTCGGCATCGAGACAGCCCTTGAGGTGATGGCGCATCGTACTCCAGGAGATGAGTTCGCTCTCGATGCGCTCGATGTCGAGTCCGTCAGCAGCAAGCGCGGCCGCCAGTTCGTCACGCGCTACGTCGTCGTCACCGGTGAGGAGTTCGTACTCCCGGTCCAGATGGACGCCCAGCGTCTCGCGGTCCGCTTGTGCGTATAGCTCCTTGAGAAGTCGTTTGTTGAACCACTCTGTGAGCGATTTGTAGCCGTCGGCTGACCGACCGTCGCGGCCGGTCCAGCGAGTGACGAGATACTCGTCGAGAGAGTGGTCGGCCGACCCCGGCGCCGTGAGGTCGTACCGATCAGCCAGCGTATCGACCTTGCATCCCATACAGTTTCTATCCGTATGAATGGGGTCGCGACTATTAAACGTGCGTGCTGCCGTTTTGCGTGCTACCGCTTCAGTTGAATCAGCTACTCCGGATTCCCCAACCGCACAGTGAGTACAGGGGCATCCGCCGCTCGCACCACCTTCTCGGTCACACTACCGAGGAGATATCGGTCGACACCGGTCCGGCCGTGGGTCCCCATCACGATGAGGTCTGCGTCGGATTCATCCGAATAGTCGAGAATCCGTTTGAATGGATTGCCGCTCCAGACCGCAGTTTCGACGGCAACGTCGTCGTCGATAGCATCGGCGGTGTCACTCACAACCTGCTCGGCGTGTGCGGTGACCGCGTCCTCGTGCTCTTCGTTGACGAGCCCAGACGGCTGTTCTTGCTCGTGTTCCTCTCCGACCATCTCGGATTGTGCCACGCCGTCGTGTTCTTCACCGACCATACCGGAATGGACAGCATCAGTGTCTGCCACGAACAGGACGTGGAGCGTCGCATCGTACTGTCTGGCATGGTCTACGGCGTGTTCGAGCGCTGCGTCGGCTCCGTCGCTCCCGTCAGTCGGGAACAGAATGGTCTCGTACATGTGCCTTCAGTATCTATTTATCGGCCCCATATATAAAATTTTGTAGGTGTTAACAAGTCAGATAGTTTTTATATCCACGGCCTATTACTCCAACAGAGTTCGCTCGAGCGGTTGTCGTTCGAAGTATACCAGTTCGAGAAGGACGACCGACACGACGAGGGCTAAGACGACAACGAACGTCCCGAATTCCTGGGTCAGGAGATACCAACAGAGCGCACAGATAGTAGCTATCGCCCCGACGGTGCCCAGGGCCGGACCGACCGCAGACCAGCGGGAGTCAGAACGGTGTTGGAACGCGAGATAGCTACCCAGCCCGAATATCGTGACGAACGCGAGCGATGCGAACGAACTAATCGCATCGAGACTCCCGAACGCGGAGAGCAGTACCGTGAGTCCGCCCAACAGGGCGAGTGACCGAACGGGTTCCCCGCCCGATGTCGTCAGGCGACTCGGAAGCATCTCTTCGGTGGCTAACTGCCGAACTAGGCGGGCGGTACTGAACAGCGTCGCGTTGAGCGCGCTCGCCGTCGAAAATAAGGCGGCGATGCCTATCAGCAAGAAGCCTACCGTCCCGAAGACCGGCTCTGCAGCGACTGCGAGTGCCGTCTCGGCATCGGCTTGGATACGTGCCGCCGGGAGTAAGGTCGTCGTGACGAGTGCCACCAGCATATAGAGCGCCGTTACGAAGGGTATCGAGACGAAAATCGCGGTCCGAACCGTCTCTCGCGGGTTCCGAATACTCTCCTGGTCGAACAGCAGCAGTTCCCACCCTTCGAAGGCGACGAAAGCTATCGCCCCGGCGACGGCCGGACCGACACCGAACTGGTCGAGGCCGAGTGTCAACTGGCCACGCGTGACGCCGTAGTAGAGCCCGCCGCCGCAGAAGCCGAGCAGAATCAACACTTTGAGACCGACCAGCGTATCTTCGGTGCGGCCCGAGGCATGTGCCCCGAGCACGTTGATACCGATGAAGACCACGACGACAGCGGCCGAAACGAGTGGGCGAAGCGGGATGGGGCCGACCGTACTGCTGCCAACGAGACCGACGAAGTAACTCCCGAACGCGTAGGCGTAGAGCCCCATCGTACCGACGTAGCCGATGACGAACGTCCACCCCATCATCCCGGCAAGGGTCGTGTTTCCGGTGACTGTCTCGATGAGCGCGACGGGGCTCGTCGGTTCCGGGACGACCGCGTTCAGTCTGACGAAGGAGTACCCGGCAGCGAGAGCGACAACCCCCGACACGAGGAAGGCAAACCATGCGGCGGTGCCAGCCTGTGCGGCGACTACGCCCAACACGGCGAAGATGCCGCCACCGACCATCCCGCCGACGGCCATCGCGACGGATTCACTGAGGCCGATTCGGTCGCCCATATCCACAATTTATATTCTACTGACAAATGTGTTCCTGCGGTGCGGTCGTCGAAAGCCCCGACACCCGTCGCTAGCCTACAGAAAACAATGCATTGTCCTGACCAAGCCACTGTATGAGCAGCGAGACAGCGCCGCTCGACGTACGGGCATTTGGCATCGCGTGTGGCCTTCTCTGGGCAGGCGGCGTGGTCGCGCTTGGCCTCACTGCCCGCGTCGGCTGGGGGCAACGGTGGGAACAGTTGTTGGCCGATGTCTACCGAGGATACGACGAGACAGCAACCGGGCTCGTCGTCGGCGCGAGCTGGGCTTTCCTTGATGGCCTCAGCGGTGGGCTGGCGTTCGCGTGGCTCTACAACAAGCTGGCTACGACACCCCGGTAAGCCCAGCAAACAGGTCTGTCGGTCCGTCGAGTTGCCAGTATGTAGACACTATATTTGTTCGTTCGTTCCGAATCACACCAGTATGCAGGAGCAGTCCCGACGAGCAGACGGACCCAAGCCAGTGTCCGCCATAGCACACACGCCTGCACAGCCAGCCCCGCTGGGGCCAGGGAGCGAGCCGGAGTGAGCGGCCGTGCCGGGCACAGATGTCCTCTTGGGTGTCGCGCTGACGGTTCTGGCGTGGGGGGCGCTTTCGTACACGGTCCTCCGCGGCCGTCGCACCGTCGAGCGTCTCGCTGAAGCCCGGACGACCCAACGAGAGGAGAGCGCCGATGGCTAGCGATGCCGAAGGAGGTGCGGACTTCGCTCGCGAACTAACCCTGCTGGACGTAACGTTCATCGGCGTCGGGGCGATGATCGGCGGGAGCATCTTCGTGTTGAGCGGGCTCGCTGCCGGTGAGTCCGGCCCCGCATTGATCCTCGCGTTTGCGCTGAACGGCTTCATCACCATCTTCACGGGGATGGTGTACGCCGAACTCGGCAGCGCCATCCCGGAACCGGGCGGGGGCTATCTCTGGGTTCGGACGGCACTGGGCCGCTCGCAGGCGTTCCTCTCGGGCTGGATGAGCTGGTTCGCCCACGCCGTCGCCGGCTCACTGTACATCCTCAGTTTCGGCTCGTTCGTCACGCTCATTCTGACAGAGTATTTCGGGATTACGCTCGGACTCGGTGACACACAGCTCCAGCAGGGTTTTGCGATTGTGGCGGCAGCCGTCTTCACCTATATCAACTACCGCGGCGCGAAAGAGACGAGTCGCGCGGAGAACCTAGCCACGTTCCTGCAATTGCTCATCATCGTCGCGTTCATTGTCGCCGGCGTGGCGGCGATGTTCCGACGCCCACAGATTACAGCGGCGAACTTCGAGCCGTTTTTTCCGAACGGTGCCGGTGGGGTCTTCCTGGCGATGGGGCTGACGTTCATCGCATTCGAAGGCTACGAGATTATCGTCCAGTCGGGTCGAGAAGTGGTGAACCCGAGGGAAAACATCCCGAAGGCGGTGTTCTACTCGATGTTCGTCGTGGTCACCATCTACGTGCTGGTTGGAGCTGTCCTCATTGGTGGTGTCGAACTGACCCCGGAGCTGCTGGAAACCGCCCGTACGACCGATAGCATCGGCGGTAGTACGGTCGAGGCGTTGCCAGCTGACCCGACGGGGTGGCAGGTACTGGGTCATCTCGGTGAGTTCGGGCTTGCACAGGCTGCCGGTCAGTTCCTGCCGTTCGGGACGCTCATCATTCTGGTGACCGGCATCCTCTCGTCGCTGGCCGCACTCAACGCGACGACGTTCTCCAGTTCCCGCGTTGGGTACGCGATGGGTAAAGACAGCGTCTTCCCCGACGCATTCGAGCGGATTCACCCGGACCACCAGACGCCGCACATCTCCATCGTCCTAAGCGGCGCACTCATCGCTGTGATGGCCGTCTCACTGCCGCTGGCACAGGTCGCAGCCGCCACCGACCTCATGTTTCTCCTCCTGTTCCTGCAAGTGAACTACTCGATGATTCGCATTCGCCGCGAACAGGGAGAGGAACTCGAATACGGCTACATCTCGCCGTACTTCCCGTACGTCCCTATCGTCGGAATCCTCACGAAGCTCTTTCTGGCGATCTACTTTTTCAACTACAGCCCGCTGGCGTGGCTGCTCGCTGTCGGCTGGATTCTCACCGGTCTCGTGGTGTTTCTCGTCTACTCGCAGGGCCGGATTCGGCGGACAGAACTCGCGTCCGAGGTGCGGGTCCTCTCAGAAGAACGCAGCGCCGCCGGACGACCGAATCAGATTCTCGTCCCGATTGCGAATCCCGATACCGCCCACCGGCTTCTCGAATTGGCGACGACGCTGGCTCGCCAGACCGACAGCGAGCTGCTCGTCACGACAGTTGT